>JAPKXV010000233.1 GCA_026394635.1 Methanoregula sp.
AATCTCATCGATATTGGCGGGCCACCCGTGAACCCGGTAAAAAGAATTATTCCGAATAAGATGATCCGGACGGGCATACCGATGATCGATGTATTTAATTCGTTAGTTGAATCCCAGAAGCTCCCGATTTTTTCCATCGCCGGCGAGCCCTATAACGAACTGCTAGCCAGGATTGCAACCCAGGCGGAAGTCGATATCATTATTTTAGGTGGCATGGGTTTAAAATATGATGATTACCTTCTCTTCAGAGACACCTTAGAAGAACACGGCGCACTTTCCCACTCGATTGTGTTTATGCATACCGCAGCCGATCCGGTTGTGGAGTGTCTGCTTGTCCCAGATATCAGTCTCGCGGTGGCAGAGAATTTCGCCCTTGAGGGGAAACGGGTTCTTGTACTCTTAACGGATATGAGCAATTTCTGCGATGCGTTAAAAGAGATTGCCATCACCATGCAACAGATCCCTTCCAACCGGGGATATCCGGGCGACCTTTACAGCCGGCTGGCAGCCCGCTATGAAAAGGCAGTTGATTTTGACACCGCAGGGTCGATTACTATTCTCGCAGTATGCCCGGAGATGACGTAACTCATCCGATCCCGGACAATACCGGCTATATTACCGAGGGGCAGTTTTATTTAAAGAACGGGGTGATCGAACCATTCGGGTCCTTAAGCCGTCTGAAGCAGCTGGTCAACAGCAAAACCCGCGCCGACCACCGGACGATTATGGATACGATGATCCAGCTCTTTGCCGATTACCGCGAAACACAGGAAAAGCAGGCCATGGGATTTCAGATGAGTGCCTGGGATATGAAACTTCTTAAATACGGAAAACTCTTTGAAGATAACATGATGTCGCTCGCGGTAAATATCCCCCTGGAGAAGGCGCTGGATCTGGGCTGGGAGATTTTGCACGATTGTTTCTCTGCCGAGGAAACCGGTATTAAGAAATCCATGACAGATACGTATTGGCCAGACACGCATGAAAATAAAATTTACTCAAGGTGAAATTAAAAGACAAAGAGATGCGCAGCGGCAGTACGAGAGGTATCTGCCCACCTTGCAGCTGAAAAAGCAGCAGCTGCAGCTTGAAATTTTGCACCAGCAGGGCGCTCTTAAAAAGAGAAAGAATTCCTTATCTGAAAAGGCGAAATCAGCGGAAGACTGGTCAGGGCTGTTGGTTGAGGCTCCCGAAATCAGGCAATGGCTAATCCCTAAAAAAATCTTCACCGCAAAGAAAAACATTGCCGGGGTTGATGTACCGGTTTTTGAACACGTAGATTTTGAGCCGGCGGAGTATGACTTATTCTTAACACCTCTCTGGGTGGATGCAGGCGTAGAAATATTACGGGATATGGTCTCTTTACAGGAAGAGATACGGGTCATTGAAATTGGAATATCTGTTCTCAAGCATGAATTGCGTATTACCACGCAGCGCGTCAATCTGTTCGAAAAGGTAAAAATCCCCGAGGCAAAAGAGGCAATCCGCCGGATTAAAATCTATATCGGCGACCAGATGACCAATGCCGTTGGTCGCAGCAAAATTGCCAAAAATAAGATCGAAGAAGCGAATTTTGAGGATGTGGTGGTATGATTGTTCCGATGAAAAAAGCCACCATCCTTTTCGAGACCGGAGACGCAGAAGCAACGGTAAAATATTTGCGTACATTAGGGGTTTTGCACGTTGAGCACCAGAATCTGCCTGAGGGCGAGCACCAGAATCTGCATGAGGGCAGGGATATATCCGCGCTCCAGGAAAAAGTGGCCGTAATTAATTCCTCGTTTGATGTCCTGAACCGGGTGATAGCGTCAGAAAAAAACATCCAGCCGCAGAATACAACCATCGGTGACTGGACTGTGGTTGTAAACCACATTATTGAACTCGGCAAGAGCCAGGAACAACAGGAGTCCTTATCCAGGACCATAACCGGTCAGATCAATGAGTGGGCGCACTGGGGTGATGTTGATCTCAACCATATTCAGCAGCTGAGCCAAAACGGCATTTACCTTACGCTTTACCAGGTACCGGTAAAGGAAATACACAGTTTTCCCGATGACGTGGTAGTGAAAACGATATTTACCACAGGAGACATCGCCCATTGCGTGGCGATATCCCGCAGGCAGTTCGCATGCGCTTTTTTAGAAATTCTTCCGCCAAAGCAAAGCGTGTCTTTGCTTAAATCACGGCTTGCCGAAAATAATAAGGCTATGGAGATGACTAAAGGCGAGATTATCAAATCCGCTTGTTTTTATGAAGCCCTTTTGGGAATACAGAAAAAACTAAAAAAAGAGATCGAATTCCAGCAGGTAGTAAGCGGCATGGGAAAAGAGGGGGCAATCGGGTATGTAACGGGATACATCCCTTTTGACATAGAAGGGGATCTGATTGCCAAAGCCAGGAGCAGAAAATGGGGGATCGTGATCACGGAGCCTTCGGACGATGATAATGTGCCGACGCTCTTGCGCAATCCGAAATGGGTCGACAGGATCAAGCCTGTGTTTGAGCTGCTTGGGCTCACGCCGGGATATCGTGAACTTGACGTAAGTATGCCGTTTCTGGTTTTTTTTGCCATCTTTTTCGGCATTCTCATAGGTGATGCCGGTTATGGGCTGGTCTATATCCTGATCACACTGGTATTACAGAAAAAGATGAAGCTGAATCCGGAGATGAAAACGACGTTTTCGCTCTTTTATCTCTTAGGTTCCTGCGCAATATTGTGGGGTGTTCTGACCGGTACCTTTTTTGGTCAGGGATGGTTGCTAAACTTAGGAATTAAGCCCCTCGTTCCGCAGTTAAACGATGCCAACGTAATGCAAACGTTCTGCTTCTTCCTGGGCGCATTGCATTTATCCATCGCCCATTCCTGGCGGGCATACCTGAAATTTCCGTCACTGAACGCGCTTGCTGATGTCGGATGGATATGCGTACTCTGGACCGCATTTTTCATAGCTCGGACGATAATCCTGGGAGAAACATTCCCACCTTGGGGAATATGGCTGTTTGCTGCAGGGATTGTTCTTGTGATTTTATTTACCAATCCCCAGGCTCATGTGCTCAGGGGCATCGGAGAAGGGCTGGGGACGGTAGCGTTGAGTCTTATGAATAATTTTACCGACGTGATCTCGTATATACGTCTTTTTGCGGTTGGTCTGGCAACTCTCGCCATTGCAGAGACTACGAATACGTTGTCATCAGGATTGGGCGATGGTGTCGTAGCTTTAGTGGCAGGTGTTGTAATTCTTATAATCGGCCATAGCTTAAACATCATCTTGGGACCGATGTCAGTGCTCGTGCACGGTGTCAGGCTGAATGTGCTGGAATTTTCGGGGCATGCGAACGTAACGTGGAGTGGGTTTACATTCGAGCCGCTCAAAGAATGAATAGGAGGATATCATGACTGGGGATCTGGGATTAGGTTTGGTACTTGGCTTGTCGGCCTTAGGGTCTGCCGCAGGAGCAGGGACGGCCGGAATGGCTGCGATAGGAGCATGGAAGAAGAATTACAGCCAGAATAAGCCGGCGGCATTTTTGCTCGTTGCTTTTGCCGCTGCACCGCTTACCCAGACGATCTATGGCATGATCGTCATGAACAGGATGTATGAACTTGCCGCACTAGGCAATGACCTTTGGGGTATCGGCGCCTTTTGCGGCGCGGCTATCGGCCTTTCTGCATACTTTCAGGGTACATGTGCTGCCTGCGCCTGCGATGCCATGGGAGAAACCGGTAAAGGATTCGGCAATTACATGATCATATTGGGTTTGACCGAAACCGTGGCCCTGCTCGTGATGGCGTTTACCCTGGGCATCCTGGGCAGGTTTGCCTAGGTGTAAATTCTCATAGTCAGCGCGAGTATATCATACCTGTCCAGTATTTTGGATGGGTAAAAATAACCTGATTATTTTTGAGGAGAAGAGAACGGCGGATGAAGAGATCTCAGGTACAACCTCTCCTCAAACGTACTATGTGCAAAAATGT
>JAPKXV010000331.1 GCA_026394635.1 Methanoregula sp.
GGCTGGCGGAAAAATAAACTGTTATGGGTATGTTGTCCTGTCTGTGGTCGGACGTTCCTTAGTTTGGATGACCTGAAAAAACATCAAGATTATTCCGGACATGAGAACGAATAATGACAACTGAGATTTATAATTTATTCATTTGGCTTTTTGTGCTTCTCGTTGTCGTCGGGATTTTCCTTTCTTATCTCAGATTTCGTAAATGGTATTACTCCCGAACCTGGGATGATATGGTGAGAAGATGAGCGCCGGGATGAATCCCCTGTTTGTTGCTAAGCTCAATCCTAATCAGAGAGCATGGATAAAAAAGGCTGTCGGGGTAAAATTCGTTAAGGAATTTCTCTGGAGAAAAGGGAACCATTGTTTTGTTTTTGGAACAACGGGATCCGGGAAAACTCAAAAGCTTTATTGGTTGCTTAATTGGTTGAAGCACGGTGAAACCCAGATATGGTTCAGTACCGGAAAAAGTGATGAGATACTCCCGTTATTTTTCATGGGAATGAAGATCAGGGTAATTGTTCTGAATGAATGAACAGCCGGAGATTATAGAAGTATCCAGTCCTCTTGAAGCGTGGCAGGCAGTAAAAAAACCATCATGGAATAAGAACCGTAACAAAGTTTTTGATACAATCAATATCTTTGAGTTCAGGAACACAATCTGGGATCGTGCCGTCCGCTTGCGATGGATGAGAGAACTTTTTGAAACCTTTGCTCAGCGGACCCGGTTAGGCTCAATGCCAAAGATATTCCCCTGCACGATATACCTGGATGAAGCTCAGTGGACTATTGCAGGGCAAAGAATATCTGCCGATATGGATCGGATGAGGACGACTGAGATAATAACTGAAAACGTGCTTGAGATGAGAAGCGCCGGGTGCCGGTTTGTTCTGTCAGCACAAGCATACACGAATATCCCGCCGGCACTCCGGGAGAATATGCTTTGCTCTGTCTTGTGCCGGGGTGCTGACGTTGCGCGGGATGAGAACGCAATTCTTACACAACATACCAGAGAGATGCACGGCCGGACATCGCCGGCACTATTGTGATCGTGTCATCAAACCCGCACCAGAGCCACAAATACTAAGTAGACATGGCAGTTTGCCGAGTCCTGATGCACTAATAATAGATTGAACCGGCAACGAACAGAAACCGATTGCTTTTACTTCTTTTTAGGAAAAATTTCAAATATTTTGAATCTTTCGTTCTTTTGTATTATATAATGGGGAAACCGATTGACCATGCTAATAATTAGCATGCTACAATGTAGCACGAAGGTCTATTCACCACTCTATGAACTTGGCTGACCATACGATTTTTTTATAGCGCGCAGGCTCGTTTCCTTCGTCCTATAACTTTAAAAAAAGTGAGGTATATGCCACGTTGTTGTGTCTATAACAAGCATCAAAAACCACGTGTTGTATCAATAATTAAATTCAGCAAGCATCAAAAACCACGTGTTGTATTAATAATTAAATTCAGAGAGTAATTATTGTATCTTTTTCCTTTGATTCCCGGAGGGTTCGGGCAAAAGTCAATGATATACAGACCAACAACTTCTTCATCGTTCCCTTTTCCACCGGTCCTGATACCAGAGGTCGACTGGTTCAAATAATCCTGTTGCACGTGCGAGCCTGACCGCAAGCAGGTGCCAGCACTCTCTTCCCCGGTACAGGAAGTCCCCGCAGGTGCAGAATTTTTCATCGATGATATACTCAGAGGTTGCTCCCTGTACCACAAAAAAATCAAGATATTTTTTCACGCGCTCTTCATCAAGAGCTGCAAGAGCTTTTATCCCGCGGGTACCGTAGGTGAACCTGATCTCCTCGCGGGTTGCGAAGTCGATCTCCTTTTTACCTGAGAGCCGGGTAAACAGGTTAGTCATGGGAGTTGTGTGATTACCGGCGGGTCATCGATATATTCCCACCCCATCCGCGTGCCGAGTTCCCGCATTGCCGGTGCTTCGAGTGCGTAGTGGGTTGCTTCGATGCAGGGAATTGGTGCACCCCGCGCAACCGCATGCTTCATCTCTGCAGAGAGGAATGCATCGGCACCCTGCTCCTGTGCCTCTTCGAGCAGGAGAGGATCAAACCCGCTCCCGGCAACCATGGCGAGCCTGCGCACGGTTTTGCCGATTTTACCCCAGATACGGATATTACCACCAATCCGGCGGGATATTTCTGCCGGTGATGCGCCGCAGGTGCCGATCTTGCCTGCTGACATCGGCACGGTATCGGTGAGCCCCAGCAGGCGGCAGAGCGCATCATTCACCCCCCCCTCGGCACGATCAAAATTGGTGTGCATAACATAGAGGTTCATCTCTGCTGCAAGGACGGAACGCAGGATCCGTGCGGTACGTCCGGTAACCTGTGTCACCGGTGTCCAGAGAGGCGTGTGGTGCACAACGAGCATATCGGCAGATGCAGCCACTGCCCTTTCCACCACGACAGGGGTTGCATCAAGGGCGCAACAGACACGGTTAATCCCGGGACGTCCCTCGATGATAAGTCCGATCCTTCCCTGATCAAATTCTTCGGCAAGCACGGGGGGTGCCAGACGCTCCATCTCCCCGATAAACGCTCTGATATGCATAGAAATGTATGGGAGAACCGGATTTATGACAATGACTGTCACAAATATTACTTCTGGTAATAAGAAATATTATAAATATGCATAGAACGATATTTTGGGTATGCGCAAGTCAATCGAGCAGATCAACCAGCGGATCCACGATGGAACTGTCCGTGTTGTAACGGCAGAAGAGATGCCGGATATCGTCGCAGAGCTTGGTGAGGAGGGGGCATTGAAGGAAGTTGATGTAGTGACTACCGGTACATTTGGCGCGATGTGTTCATCGGGGGCATTCCTCAACTTTGGTCATGCGGAACCACCGATCCGGATGGAGCGGGTCTGGCTCAATGATGTAGAAGCATACGG
>JAPKXV010000075.1 GCA_026394635.1 Methanoregula sp.
AAATCCTGTGATTTTCATTTCAGAGATCCCAAATGGATTGTGATTGAATATTTTGGGGGAGACTTTCATTTTATCATAAGTATCGTGCCAGAGTTTTTTGTTTTAAAAAACTGTAAAAACCCCGGACCCCTTCATTGTTTTCTCTCCACAATATATCCCTTGATTGCAGTTAAGGTCGTGCTGTCCATCATCACCGAGAAATCAAGGTCGACAACAAAGACCGGAAATGCCCCTGCAAGAGAATTCCGCTTTAGGATAAATATTTTTGATTCCAGCAGGAGGGCACTCGTCTCAAGGGGATTTTCTTTGGGATCGGAACTTTCAGGGACTTTATTCTCACGGTCAAGGAGCTCTGTTAAGGATTGTTCCTTGAAGGTAAAGATCCGATCTGCCATTGTCCTGCTGGTAAAACCGTGGATATACCGGATAATGAAATACTGGCTGATGGCAAGGATGGCAAGAAGGCTGAACAGGTGCCCGAGCTCGGTCAGCTCTGACTGGTTTAAAAAGGCGGTTAATGTAACACCCGGCAGATAAATCATGGTGGTCAGAAACAGGAATATTGCTAACAAAAAACCAAAGATGAACACGGCCGTAACCAGTTGGGGTGGTAGTTTCCGCCTGCGTAGGGTGCGTTTTGCGTCTTCTACTTTATTTACATAGGACTTTGAGAAGGGTTCCATCTTCCAGACCAGCAGGTGAAAGATGACAATGATGGCACACTGGGTGATGACAAGGATGGTGGTTCTGAGCGGAAGTCCCCGTGTAAAATGGAGAAGAGCAAAAACAATATCAATAGAAAATATCAACCCGATTCCCAGCGACAGGGTCCGGCTGTTTAAGAAGAGTGCGTTGATGAATAACCGGGTAAACCGGGTGGTGCCTGAGGTTACCCCAATCTCTTTTAGCCACGTATGAAACCGTGAAAGATCCGCTGTCGGGAGATTGGCGTTCTGGAAGTTTGTCGGTATAAGAAGGGAGATAAAATAGAACATGTTGAGGTAGAAGCTGGCCGCAATAAACAGCCCGAAATAATCGGGGCGGACTAAAAAGAAGATTAAATTGGTAAGAACACATACCAGAAGGACAAAAAAATGTATTCCCTTATGGCCAGTTGGGGTCATCAGTTCAGCACGGTTTTTTTGAACTGCCGATAGTTCGTCCCTGATTATCTGCCTGAAGGGATGATCATTCTGGGTTTTTGTGATAATTGTGCCATCAGCCAATTGTGTCACCGCATTAAACATAGTAAAATTTTCTGGTTATGTATTTTCAATAATTTTTCCCGGTTGTTTTTTTGTATCATACACTTCATGCAGTCAGCGCATATTTTTAAAAACAAAAAAACCGTCAGAACTGTTGTGAGATTGTTTTTAAGGATATCAGAAGGGTAAGAGGGGAATGGCGGGATTCAGGACCATAATACGATAATTGGAATAGGCCACGGCAAACGTTATGATCACATACGGTAATAACAGGAGCGTCGCCCCAAACGACACCCGGACGGTCTGGTACATGGTGGCCATGAGAACCGCAACAAGACAGACCATGGTCAAAAGCCCCATGAACGGTGACTGAAGCCCGAAGAAGGTATAGATCCATGTGACGTTTAAGATCAACCCGAACAAAAAAAGAGCACTGCAGACCTGTTTCTCATGATGTTCCGTCGTATCGGACGTCCATATGAAATAGAGTGTCAGGCCCAGGAGCAGGTATACAACCCACCCGACAGGAACAAACAATGAGTCGGGAAGGAATAACCAGGGTTTTTTAAGAGACGCAAAGTACGAGGGCAGCAGGGGGATCGCGTATAATGAATTGAAATACCCGGCGAGGAGGCAGGTCCCCAGCGAAATAATCAACCTGACAACATTGTGCTGTGCCATCCGGATTTATCCCCGATCACTATGGAAAATTACAGGATAAAGTGTTGTCGGGTCAGGCATTGCGGCGTCTTTTTATTAAAAGCCCTCGGCACAAACCTCCGGCAAACCAGCATTCATGTAGTACGGGTGGCCGGCTTGGGGACGTGGGGATGATCGCCGGGGACTGCACCGTCAATTCAGTTCATGCGATTGTCCTGGCTCAGGCAGGGTACTGCCGGGTGGCTGGAAGGCATCACGCCCGATGAGAAGGCAAAAAAGTCAAAGGAACTTGCCGGGGCGCTTGAGAAGTGAGGATACTACAAGCCGAAGTGAAAGGCGGAAGGGAGATACTTTTTTTTAAGATACCCATTTTTCGCATCTGACAGGGAAACGGGAGGTCCTGAAACAACGGGCAGGTTCAGATATTTTTCACCATCAGGGAAATACCCCCGGTAAGGCCAGCAAAAAAGCGGACACCGTTCATGCTGAACGCTTCATAGGGAGAAAATCCCCTTTCAGAAAAACCGCACTGTTCAAATGCCTTTTTCGAAGCCGGGCTGGTACAATCGGCAATGACCTGCCGGAATCCGCGTTGACGGGCATGGGCAAGAACCCGGCGGATCATGGCCCGGGCAATACCCGTTTCCCGGTACTGCCGGCTGACACCGATCTGAAAGATATGCAGTACCGACCCGGCCTTAATGTCTTCCCGGTTGAGATGCCGGTCCTCCAGTTCATGGATCATGGCGACAGCCTCTTTGAAATGCGCAATGAATTCCACCATCACTGCTCCTTCGTTCTCCGGGTCGTCAGTCAGATCGAAACTGAAGATGAACCCGGCAAGCTCGTTTGTCGTTTCATTAAGGGAGAGAAAACTGAGATCTTTTCTGACAAGAGACCGGACATAAAACCGTGCATAGGGGAGGAACAGGGCCGGATCCAGTGCATGACGGTGTGATGTCGGTTCATCGGCAATGAAGACTTCCGTATAGAGCCGGGCTGCGGATTCCACATCGGATTCTGTGAGGGGGACACAGGCCGGCTGACTCATGAGAGACGAGCACGGATCGGGATCAGGTACGTGAACGCCGTTACCGGATCGTCCCGGCTTTCCTGCCATACTTACAGGATCTGTTGTTTCTTTGCCTTAAATTTGCGATCCCGCACCTGCACGAGCGTTCCCCGGGTTTTGGTAACAAGGTACGGGTTCATGAACGGTTATTTTTTTTAACGGCACTACAAATACGATACAAGGAAACCTTTTTGACCATGACAGAACACGGGAATCCCTACCCGGTATCAGATACAGCGGCACTCGTCATGCTCTGGGCCAGCGGTTACTACGAGACAAAGCCCTTGATCGGTGCCTATCTCAGGAGGCTTGACCTGTCTTCCGGTCGGCAGTTGCTGGAGCGCTATAACCGCATATGTCCATGGTACTCGGAAGTGATCATCAACCGGAAGCATTTCATCAAAAACACGGTTGAAGAACTGATAAAAAACGATGCGAAACGGACGATCATCGTCAACTTGGGTGCCGGGTTCTCCCCGCTCGCCCTTGAACTGTCGCCGCGACTTTGCGACCATGTCCGCTTCATCGAGATCGACAGGAGTAATATGAGCCACAAGCACCAGCTGTATTCCGAACTGGTCCCGGACCGGTGCAGGTTCATTTCCTGCATCGAATCTGACATTGCGGATACTGCCTGCCTGATTGAAGATCTTACAAAAGAAATGGGTGAACCGGCACGCACGAGGCTTATCGTGGTCATGGAAGGGCTCACCTACTATATCGGAAGACCCGCGATGGAGCGGGTGCTTGAATCCCTGTCAGGTCTTGTCCCGGACCTGAGTATCGTTTTTGAGCATCTCAAACCGTGCAGGCTGGTAAGCGGGGAGCGGCGGTTCATCCCGTACAGGATCTTCTCCCATATCCGGGACTATACCTCTCTTGACCGGATGACCACCTATTCAGAAGACGAGATCCGTGCGATACTGGGCCCGGGTTTTTCCTGCAGCTATTGCGATATGGACAAGATGGAGACAAAAAGGACCGGGTCCTGCAGGTACTTCCCGGCTCCTGATTCCGGCTGGCTCTCGTGTGCCGTCGCGGTACGAAAGGCCCGTCGCAGGATAACCAGACCGTGATTTTGTTTTTGTTTAAGGATTTTTATCTCCTCAAATTTGCGGGATCCAGAATGTTTCAAAATTAGAGGAGTGATGAAACTACTATATATCATATTACCGTATTGCCTTGTATGAGGTACAGGATCCGAAACC
>JAPKXV010000267.1:0-1346 GCA_026394635.1 Methanoregula sp.
AGTTTCCCGGGGTTATCCCCCTCCTTAGGGTAGGTTGTCCACGTGTTACTGAGCAGTATGCCGAGGTCTTACACCTCTCGACTCGCATGGCTTAATCGAACTCCGATAGCAGTGGCCTCTGGCAGGATCAACCAGAATTCAAAGAATATACGCACACATTTTTACTGAACTTTATTCGGAATTAGCGGTTACTAAACAAATTTCCGCATTGCCAGTATCAACGTCAGACACAAACACCGGTCAAGCCGGTTATCGTTGGGTCTCCATCATTATAAGATTGAAAATTTTTCGTCGTGTTTTTTTAGTTTAAACACGGGCTTATAGTGTAAGGTTTGAGGATATTTATACCTTGTTACCTGACACCACGCTCCATCGAAAGCCGCGGCGGCATGACGCCGTGACTGCGGGTTCGTCATCGGAATGTGAGGAACACATTATTGAGCTCTCAACCATTTAAAGATAACCCTCGGAGACCCCCTATTTTTTCCGTCGGAAAAATTCACAACCCATTATATTTTTCAAAGGTTCGGTAAAATTGGCTGGTTTTCGCAGATTTTTTGTTATTTTACCGTCAGGATAATGCTGCGTTACGGAAAGCGGGAAGAGCGCACAGCGTTGCGCAAATCCTCAACTCCAAATGAGGTAGGGGAGGACTTACTCCCCCACCTTACACACCTGCACGTACACATCCCCGAAGAACTCGTCCTGCCTGAGAGCGCACTGGCCGTCAAGCATCAGGAAGAGAAGCGGGATATAAACTTCGGGGATCTCCCAGCCCAGTTTCCGGCAGAGTTCGGCAAGGGTCATCTCCTCTTCACGGATTATGCACTTTAAGCATTCCTGGTATACTGTTGTGGCCGAGTCCTGGTATCCTTCGTCGTGAGCGATACTGACAATATCGTCCGCATCGGGAAGAGAGGGCTCCTCGTCAATAAACCTGCGGCGCCGGCGCTCCTCTTTTTCAATGTTTTTAAGCTCGATAATCAGCTCGAAGAGCGTGGCCGGGCTCCGGCGCATGTTCTTCCGGTCGAGCCGCCGCTGGATCTCGCGCTCGAGCTGCTCAATGGGACCGAGTCGTCCTTCACACTCGAACTCCGAATCGAGCGAAAGTTCAAAGTCATCGCCGAAACCTGCATCTTCATCCCCGCCGCCTCCCTCCTCATCAGGTGCATCGGCGAGGTGCTCGGACTTCATGCGCAACAGCGTAGATGCATAAAAGAGGGTGCGCCCTGAGACCCGGAGGTTTAACTGCCGGCACCGTTCCAGCTCATTTAAGAACCGGTCGGTCACTTCGAGGATGTTGATGTTCCACGGGTCGATCTCGCCACGTTCTGCCATCCCGACAA
>JAPKXV010000267.1:1374-5793 GCA_026394635.1 Methanoregula sp.
GACGGGGTCTTCCACGACCGGGAGATCATCGGGCACGACCGGTTCCTGAGTAACGGTACTTCTGTCACCGGATACTTCATCCTTTTCTGATGGCGGGTCCGTGGTCACATCCGGAGTACTTCCGGCAGCAGGGGGTTCGTCCTTTCCCGTTACGGGGATCTGCTCCTCACTCATTTGCTTTTACCCCGGTAACGAGCGAACTCTTGTCGGGGCGCAGGGTAACACCCATGATCCGCTGTGCCTCGGTGATCATTGGTTTCCGGAGGGAGACGATCACGAACTGCGAGGTCGAAGAGAGTTGTTTGATCATCAAGGCGATCCGCTCCACGTTCGACCCGTCCAGAGACATATCCACCTCATCAAACGCATAGAACGGCGCAGGGATATGCTGTTGGATCGAGAAGATGAATGCGAGGGTCGTGAGCGACTTTTCGCCACCGGAGAGTGAGGAGAGGAGGTGGACGGTCTTGTCCCGAGGCTGGACCGCAAACGTGAGCCCTCCGGCAAACGGGTCCTCTTCGTTCTCCAGTATGAGGTGGCCGCTCCCGCTTGTCAGCCGTGCAAAGACCTCACGGAAGTTGGCATCGATCGCTTTGAATGCGGTCGTGAATGCCTCGTACTTCATCTGTTCGAATTTCTGGATCCGCTCGAGGATATTGGTCCGTTCGCGGGAGAGGGTATCCTTCTTCTCGGTCCGTTCATCGACCTGCTTCTGGACCTTCTCGTACTCTTCTATGGCGAGCATATTGACCGCCCCGATCTTCCGGATTGCCCCGTCTGCATCCGCGATCTTCCCTTCAATCTCAGAGATTGTAAGATCGGTTTTTGCCTCCCCCACCTGCTGCCGGAGCGTCTCGACTTCAATGCCCAGTCCCCGTGCACGCTCATCGATTGCTGCCATCTGCACGTGGAGCCGTTCTTTTTCCGTGTCGAACTTCAGGAGTTTCTGTTCGGACTCGGAAATGTGCTGCGAGACCTCGGTGCGTTTGCCCCGCAGTTCGTCAAGCTCTCCGGAGAACTCCTTCTGCCTGCCTTCGAGCGCGCCGATCTGCGTTTTATGGGTGGCGATCTGCTCATTCTGGGTCCCGATATCGGTGTCAATCTGCCGGTTGCGCTCCTCCTGCCGGTTGCGCTCTTCGGTGAGCTCCCCGAGCCTTGTATTGAAGTGCGACCGTTCGCGGGTTGCGTCATTGATATCTGCATCCTTGTTCCTGAGGCGACGGTCGAGCTCCTCGATCTCACGTTTTTTCTTTTCCAGCTGTTCGGTGAGCTGCGGGATGTTGGTATCATCAAGGCGCCTCTTGATCCCCTCGATCTCTGCGTTGACTGCGTTGATCGCCTCAGTTGTTGTATCCAGTTCCGTTTCAAGCGACGCGAGCTCGTCCGCACTGCCTTTCGTTTCAGCCTCTTGGCGTGCGACAGCCTGTTCGTTTCACCCTGCTGGCGTGCGACTGCCTGTTCGATGGTCTGTTTCTCGACCGTGATCGCCCCGAACCTCCGGTTGAACTCTTCGGTGAACATCCCGAACCGGGCGACTTTCTGGTCGATCTCGCCGCGGGCAGTCCGCTTTGCATCCACCTCTTCGGTAAGCCGTTTTACCGCCGCTTCGATCACCGATGCCTCGCTCATCAGTTCCGAAAGGTGTGCACGGATCCGGACAATCTCATCGTCAACCGCAGCGCCGAATCCTCTGAGAGGCTTTTTGGCGGCACCGCCCGTCATCGCGCCGCTCCTTTCGAGGAGTTCCCCCTCCAGCGTCACCATCCGGTACCTGCCAATCAGTTTCCGTGCCCGCTCAAGCGTATCGACAACCACAGTACCACCGAGGGCAACGGCAAATGCCTTGTCATATTTCGGGTCGTACTCGATCAGGTTCACGGCATACCCTATGACCCCGGGCTCTTTTATTGGGGGAAGTGCAGGGGGTTTGAGTTTGTTGGTGGGGAGAAACGTTACCCGCCCGAGCTTCTCGTTCTTAAGGTACTGGATCGCCTCTGCCGCTACCTGGTCCGTGTCAACGACCACGAACTGGAGTTTACTGCCTGCAGCGACATTGAGCGCAGTCGAATATTCTCCCGGTGCCTTTCCCAGAGATGCAATCGTGCCATGCACACCATCCATTGCGCAGACTGCTTCGATCGCCCTGCCCCCTGACTCCCCGCGTGCCTGCTGTGCCGCCTCGAGCCGGAATGCATCCTGATCTGCCTCTTTGATCTCGCCCCGTAACCTTTCCAGCGTTGAGCGCTGGGCAAAGAGAGTACCTTCGAGTTCGGAGAGGATGCGATCGAGCGCTTTTTTCTCTTTTGCGAGGTCAGAGACACTCTTTTCCGAATCGGTCAGCTGGGTGTTCTTTGCGGTGTACTCTTCATCAAGCTGCCGGAGCAATGCGGTGAGGCGTTCGAGCTCCGAGGTTCTCATCCGGCTCTTCTCGATCAGCAGGTCCTGCTGGTGGAGGAGCGAGGAGCGGGCGCCCTTCTTTTCCTCGACCTGCTGGAGCAGGGCAAAGAGCTTGTCCCGGGACCCTTGAGTGTCCTCGCTGTGCGCCCGGATCTCGGCATCGGTCTTCTCAAGTTGCGCCTTTGTGGTCGCTACTTCCATCGCAATATTGGTCCGGTCAATGGAGAGTGTCCGTACCTGTTCGGTACACTCCGCAATCCGCGCTTCCGCACGTTTTGTGTCCATGTAGACGCGGTTGATCGCCTCGAGATTCGTCTCTTTCTCCTTTTTGAGACGTAAAATTGCCTGGTCGGCGACCTTGATCCCCCCCTTTGCCTCTTCAAGTTCAGCGATCAGCTTCAGGTAGTCAGACCCGCTCTTTTTGTTGATCGCTTCGTCAATGTCTTTTAAGTCAGCCCGGAAATAGGAGAGTTCGTTTTCTTCAAGGCCCCGGTCCGCTTCGATCCGGGAGAGCGCGATCGTCTGCTCCTCGCTCACCCGGAGCAGGGTACCCAGTTCCTTTTCCCTGTCATGGAGCTGGGCAGCAGACCGGCAGTTCTGGAAAAAGGTTAGTTCCTTCTGCCATTTCTGGTACTCAAGTGCATGCTCCCGTTCGCGTTTGAGTTCATGTGTCCGTTTCTGCAGTTCTAACAGGAGCAGTTCCTCGCGCTCGATGCGTTCCCGCACGATGTCCAGTTCCCGCAGTGCCTGCTCCTTCTTCTGGTCGAATTCGGCGACACCTGCGATCTCATCGATGATCTTCCTGCGCTCGGAATCGCTCATCTCCATGATCCGTGTGACGTCCCCCTGCATCACGACATTGTACCCATGGGGTTTGATGCCGTGCTTTGACAGGTAGTCAACGATGTCACTCTGCTTGCAGACCCGGTCGTTGAGATAGTTGTAGCTGTAATACCCGTTGCCTGTCCGCTTGATCCGGCGCCGGATCTTTGTCCCGTCCGAGAACTCCAGCGCGACCTCAGCCGTATTTTTACCGGAATTGAGGTTGATAAGGTCGGTGAGCTTCTCTGCCCTCAGGTTCCTGGCAGTCGAGAGGGCAAGGACAAAAAGGATTGAGTCGATGATGTTGCTCTTTCCCGAACCGTTGGGCCCGGAGATGACGGTGAACCCTTCAAGAAAAGGAATTTTTGTCTTTTTTGAAAAAGACTTGAAATTATCTATCTCCAGTTCTGTGATATGCAAAGACTTTCGGCTCCGTTACTTCTTTGCGGGATTGGCTTTCTCATCGTCAACCGCATAGATGAGGTCGCCTTGTTTTTTGGCAGGCTCTTTGCCCTTCTTCCTGCCATAACCCGCTGACGCAACGATATAATTCTTCTCACCCCTTCTCGGTTCAAGCTTCATAGTCCCGTCCGTCTGCATGATCATGTCCATGGACTGTTCGACCGGGGCTGCCGGTTCCTGCCGTGCGGATTTGGGCCGCATCACAACGGTGCTCCCTCCCGCAGGAGCTCCGCCCCCGGGTACCGGCTGCTGGGCGCCCTGCACGATAGGCTGAACACGCTTAAGCTCCTGCCGGCTGCGCTCTTCGCTTGCCTTGGCAAGCTTCATTACTATCGATTTCATATCGAGGAGCTCTTCGGTGATTCCCTTGAGAAGCGCCTCCTGCTCCTTGTTCTTGCGTTCCAATGCTGCAATGCGGTCATCGCCTGCAGTCCCGCCTGCTGATCCGTTCATCATCATGATCATTTACTCCTGTTTTGACCGGTTTGATTCTAATATTTGTGATCTTTGCATCCTTTTTGTGCAAGTACACGTCCTTATTGGTCAGTATGGACGTGGTTGTACTTATAAATACTAGTATTTTCGCCTGTCAAGGAAAAAAGGTTTCTGCTCTTTTCCTCGGAAATTTTCCCCGCATGGACGTGCATATACTGGCTGTGGAGAAATCCCCGATCTCACATCATTACCAAAGATCCATGATGAACCAATTTTCGACGGATATCGCAAGGGGGGCTGCCG
>JAPKXV010000295.1 GCA_026394635.1 Methanoregula sp.
TGATCAAGCAGCCGGATGTCAAGGCGGTCATCGATCTCCTTGCAACATGGGGCATCGACTATGCAAAACCATTAACCCGGAATTTTAAGGAATACTCTGAAAAAAGGGATCTATCCATTCTTGAGTATGCAATTGACAAATTTTACTATGAAAATGCATTAGATACACTAGGTGAAGATTCCTACGATGATCGCATCATTCTGGATATGATAACCACGGAGATTGATGTGACCAATATTAAAAATGTCCTGAAGATGTTAAGGGACAAAATCGAGATTGAAGAGGCAGAACCATTCCTGATCAAGGGCGGTATTACGCTGGATATCGAGAAGTTGCTCTCCATGCTGAGATCCGGGACGCTTGAGGGAGCGATAAAGGTTCTGGACGCCACGCCCTACAAGTTTCTCTCTGAACTTCCCGCAGATGTGTTCAAGACAGAAAAGATATCAGTATTTGAAAAAGAACTCGAAAAATATCTGATTAAACGAGGGATCAGCAGGTTTCTTGGTGACCCCTTGAGTATTGCCGTTGCAGTCGGGTATGTCTGGGCGAAATATAACGAGATCACCAATATCAGGATCATCGCGAGGTGCAAGACCGCCGACATAACAGAAAAAGAAATCCGGGAGGAATTGATCTATGTATAAGTTTGTCGTGGTCACCGATCCGGATTCAGCACCGGGGTTCAGGCTTGCCGGTGTGGATGTGATTGAAGAGGCATCAAATCTGGATGAGGCAAAGAAGATCATACCACCCCTGATTTATAAGGACGATACGGGAATCGTTGCGATCAGTGAAGATTTCATGGCGGCTCTTGACGCAAAACTGCTGGAAAAAATCGAAAAGACATACCGGCCGATCATCATTCCGATTCCCGCCAGGATCAAGGGTCTCGAGAGAACAAGTTACATCGAACGGTTGCTGCAGAGGGCAATCGGGTATAATATCGTGATTAGGAGGTAGTGGTCATGATTGCGGGAGTTATTTCGAGAATTTCGGGGCCTGTGGTTCTTTCGGACCAGATGAGGGGCTCGAAGATGTATGATGTGGTGAAGGTAGGTGCCGAGGAGCTGAACGGGGAGATCATACGCCTTGACGGGGATCTGGCGGTTGTCCAGGTGTATGAGGACACATCCGGCCTGAAAGTTGGCGAGAAAGTACTGAACACCGAAACGCCCCTTTCCGTTGAGCTCGGCCCGGGGCTCCTCTCCTCGATTTATGACGGCATTCAGAGGCCACTGCCGGTGCTTGTCAAGAGAAGTGGCAGTTTCATATCCCGGGGAATTTCCGTTCCCGGCATTGATAAGGAAAAGAAGTGGGAGTTTGCACCAACCGCTAAAACGGGGGACCGGGTATCCGGTGGTGATATCATAGGGACGGTGAAGGAGTACAATATAGAGCACAGGATCATGGTTCCTCCCCTTATTTCCGGAACCATCAGGGAGATCCGCAGCGGTGCGTTTACTGTAGAAGACCCCATCTGCATTTTCGATGACGGCAATCCCTTAACAATGCTGCAGAAATGGCCCGTGAGACGGGGGAGACCCTACAAAAAAAAGCAGGATCCGCGTTCGCTTCTTGTCACCGGGCAGAGAATTTTTGATACCATGTTCCCGGTGGCCAAGGGGGGGACCGCCATGATCCCCGGTGGTTTTGGTACGGGAAAGACGGTGGCGGAACAGACACTGGCAAAATGGTCGGATACCCAGATCGTTGTGTATATCGGCTGCGGGGAGCGGGGAAATGAAATGACGGATGTCCTGACAGAATTTCCCGAACTTGTGGATCCGCGAACGAAGATGCCCCTTATCCAGAGAACGATCCTGATTGCAAACACGTCGAACATGCCGGTGGCGGCAAGGGAAGCCTCGATTTATACGGGCGTCACCATGGCAGAGTACTACCGTGACATGGGATATGACGTTGCGCTGATGGCGGACTCTACATCACGGTGGGGCGAGGCATTACGGGAAGTCTCGGGCAGGCTGGAGGAGATGCCGGGCGAAGAAGGCTATCCCGCCTACCTTGCTACGAGACTGGCGGCGTTCTACGAGCGTGCCGGCAGGGTTGTCTGCCTGGGGTCAGATGAACGGTTGGGTTCCATCACAATCGTCGGTGCGGTATCCCCCCCCGGAGGCGATTTCTCAGAGCCCATCACCCAGAATACGCTGAGAATTGCCGGGACGTTCTGGGCACTGGATACCAGTCTTGCGTACAGGAGACATTTCCCTTCGGTGAACTGGATAAAAAGTTATTCTCTCTATCTGGACAGCATTCAGGAATGGTTTGAGCAAAACGGGTTTGATGAATGGAAAGAGATGCGGGATATGACCATGTACCTGCTCCAGAAAGAAGTCGAGTTACAGGAGATCGTGCAGCTGGTCGGTCCCGATGCCCTGCCTGAGAGCGAGAAGGCAATTCTGGAGGTTACAAGAATGATCAGGGAAGATTTCCTCCAGCAGAGTGCCTATCATGAAATCGACTCTTTCTGCCCGCTTGAGAAGCAGTACTGGATGCTCAAGGTGATCCTCAACTTCTATAATCGGACGAGTGAAGCGATGAACCGGGGAGTTGCCCTGAACAAAATCCTGAAACTGCCGTTAAAGCCGGAGATCGGGAGGATGAAAGAACTGGCAGATGTGGAGAAAATCAAGTATCTCATGGGGGAGATCGATAAGAATATTGCTGCGCTGGAGGTGGAGAGATGAAACCGGTCAGCCTGCTGACAAAAGAGTTAAAGACGGTCAACTATGTCTCCGGGCCTTTGATCTTCGTCCAGTCTGTTAAGGGGGTCTCCTATGGAGAGATCGCACGGATCACTCTGCCTAACGGCGACGAGAGAACCGGGCAGGTACTGGATATCTCGCGGGACCTTGCGGTGATCCAGGTATTTGAGGGTACCAGCGGAATCGATAATAAAGAGACCCGGGTGCAGTTTACCGGCAAACCGCCGACAATAGATGTGTCCATTGACCTGCTGGGAAGAATCCTGAACGGTGTGGGAAAGCCCCGTGACGGCGGTCCCGACATCATCCCGGAAACAAGTCTGGATATCAACGGGATGCCCATCAACCCGTATGCGAGAGACAAACCAGCAGACTTCATCCAGACAGGGATGTCCACTATTGACGCATTAACTACTCTTGTCCGGGGTCAGAAACTCCCGATATTCTCCGGTGCCGGTCTGCCTGCAAACAAGCTTGCCGCCCAGATCGCACGACAGGCAAAGGTGCTCGGGGAAGGAGAAAAATTCGCGGTGGTTTTTGTTGCCATGGGGATTACGTATAAAGAGGCATCGTTCTTCATGGATGATTTTGAAAGGACCGGTGCTCTTGAACGCGTCGTCTTTTTCATGAACCTTGCCGATGACCCGACGATTGAGAGGCTCGCAACCCCGAGGTGCGCCCTGACTGTCGCAGAATACCTCGCGTTCACCCACAACCTCCACGTCCTTGTGATCCTGACAGACATGATCAATTATTGTGAGGCATTGAGAGAGATCTCAACAGCACGGGAGGAAGTTCCGGGAAGGAGAGGGTATCCCGGTTATATGTATACGGACCTTGCATCCCTCTACGAACGCGCCGGGCGGATCAAGGGAAAGAAGGGATCCATCACCCAGATCCCCATCCTGACTATGCCGGATGATGATATCACCCACCCGGTGCCGGATCTCACCGGCTATATTACCGAGGGGCAGATCGTGCTCTCCCGGGACCTGTACAGGAGGGGGGCGAACCCGCCCATCGATGTTCTCCCCTGCCTCTCCCGGCTGATGAACCTCGGCATCGGCCCGGGAAAGACCCGGGAGGACCACAGGAACGTGGCGGACCAGCTCTATGCCTCGTACGCCTACGGGAGAGACCTGCGGAGGCTGGTCGCGATCGTCGGTGAAGAAGCATTAACAGAACTGGACAAGAAATACCTGAAGTTTGCAGACGAGTTCGAGAAGAAATTCATCACGCAGGGTGACGAAAACCGGAGCCTTGAAAGGACGCTGGAGATCAGCTGGGATCTCATGTCCATGCTTCCGGAAGAAGAATTGAAACGGATAAAACTCGACTACATCAGGAAGTATCACCCGGCATACAGAAAGGGATGAGCCATGGAGCAGGTAAACCCCACGAGGATGGAGCTCATCAAGAAAAATGCACAGATAAAACTTGCCGAGCAGGGGAGGGATCTTCTCCGGGAGAAGATGGATGCGCTCATCCAGGAGTTCTTCCACATCATGGAGTCGGTCTCGAAATCCCGGGAGGAGCTGGAGATCGTTGCCAGCGCGGCACAGCGCTCGCTCTTAACCGCTCTCGCCGTTGACGATTCAGTAACCCTGAAGTCTGCATCCTTTGCAACGCGGAAAGGTCTGTTCATCGATATCAAGGGGAAAAATATCATGGGGGTTCCTGTCCCGGTACTTGAGAAAAAGAGGGTCTCAAAGAGCGTTCTGGAGCGGGGTTACAGTATCATATCGACGAGCGGGAGGATCGATGAGGCAGCCGAAAAGTTCGAGATGGAACTGGACCTTATCATCGGGCTTGCGGAGACAGAGACTTCCTTAAAAAGGCTCGGCGGGGAGATCCAGATGACACGGAGAAGGGTGAACGCGCTGGAGCAGGTGCTGATCCCTGATTTGAAGAAACAGGCAAAGTATATTGAAAACACCATCGATGAGAGGGAACGCGAAGATCTCTTCCGGCTAAAAAAGGTCAAAAAGATCATTGAACGCAAGAAAAAGGCAGCAATAAAGCAGAACTGCTGACAGTCCGGATATTGGGAATTTGGTGGGATGACATGTGCTGCTGCAAGTCCACACTCCTTTTTTCCCTGTTGACAGGATTTGAATAATTCGCTGATTCTTTCAAACCGGGAGAAGAAAAAAAGAGGTCTGGGTCACCAAGCCGGTCTCCAGACTGATATGGCAAGGATTGCATCAGATTTTTTCAAACCACCATACCGGTTTGATGGGTAGTCTCTCGACCCTGTCCTGAAACATCCTGCAGCAGTGAAAAATCCGTCTCCCTGTTTCACCGGTGTTACAGCCCGTGCCTTTTTTTTAAAAATGAAGTAATCCCGGAAGGCTGAGGATAGTTTGTAGTTCCCTCTTTCTCTCCTTCAGGTTTTGGCCTGTTCATTAATTCCTTTGCCTTGCATGCCGCCTGCTCTATCCGCTCCCTGCACCTCCCTATCGCCATATCCTTGACATCCAAAATGCGTTCAATGTGTGTAATCCATCAGAGGGAGATAAATACTTTCCCGCTGCCGGAAGGCGAATTCACCTGTTGCATAAGCAGATTTCAGTATTGTTGATTAATTTATTCTGTTGGCGATCTTTTTATCCCGTTTCCCGTGATACGTGGTTGGTGGTTCCACCAGTATGAGCCACGTTACATTTTATTTTTTTCTTGTGTCGGGAATCTCGTTAATCGATGAACTTAAAAATGCACTCACATCAGGAAATGACATCATAAAAATGAAAGCCGTACGCGATGTGAGGGGACTCGTCCGCCTGTTGAACCACAGAAACCCGGATATTCAATATGAGGCAGCGGAAGCGCTTGGTGAGATCGGGGATGTTACCGCCGTGGGTCCGCTTGCTGCGCTCCTGGAGGGAGAGACCATCAGCGGCGTCCGGTGGAAGGCATCTGAGGCCCTTGCACGGATTGGAGCTCCCGCGGTCGAATCCCTGATCACTGCCCTCTCGCACCCGGATGAGGATGTCCGGTGGAAGGCGGCGATTGCCCTCGGCGAGATCGGGAGTGAAAAGGCGATCGATCCGCTCATACGGCTTCTCTCGGATGATGACCGGTTTGTCAAGAGCCGCGCTGCCCTGGCACTTGGTATGATTGGAAAACCTGCGGTGGAACCGCTGATTCACGCACTGCGTCAGGGCGATGGTAATATGCGCTGGGGGGCGACGATCGCACTGGGAAAGGTGAAAGATCCGGATTCGGTAGAACCGTTGATCCTGGCGCTCGCGGATAAATACGAGAATGTCCGGGCTGAAGCAGCAGCATCGCTGGCAGCAATCGGGAAACCTGCAATCGCACCCCTGATCCGTTTTTTAAAATATTCGGAGGGGCACATGCGCATTGAAGTGATGAATGCCTTAGGAGAGCTTCACGCCAATGATGCAATCGAACCTCTGGTGCAGATGCTGGAGAAGGCGGACGAACAGGAACGATATGCTATTTCTTCCACGCTTGACGCAATTCTTACCCCCTCAGTCGAACAGCTGGCAAAACGGTTGTATAACGGCAGTGATCCGGCAAACAGTACCCCTCGTAAAGAACAGAACCGTCAAGGAATAAACGGACGGGAAGATTCAGGTGACGGAAATTAACGAACGGCTTAATCAGCTGATTGCAGCGCTTCGTGATAATTCGCTTGATGGGCGGCACGATGCCATTCAGCAACTGGCAGGGTATGGTGAAGGTACCGTCCCTCCCCTGATCCAGGTGCTTTTGGATGCAAAGGATTCCGATGAGCGATGGTATATTGCGACCACGCTGGCACAGATCGGAGGATCTGCCATACACCCGCTGATTGCAGCGATGAAAGAAAATCGCGATGCAGAGTTCCGGAGATATGCTGCAGCGGCGCTGGGCGCGATCGGAGCCCCTGCCGTGGAATCGCTCATCGGGGCAATGGCAGATGATGACCGCGAACTGCTGGGGTTTATCTCCCTTGCCCTCTGCAGGATTGGAAAACCGGCAATCGACCCCCTCACGCGCTGCCTTGAAAGTGACAATGAGATCACCAGAACCTGCTCAGCCCTCACGCTCTGGCAGATGGGTGAGGAGGGTATCGGGGTTATGGTTGGTACGACGAACCACAAAGGAGATGTAAAAAAGGGCACCTGATACTGTTTTTTTACCACCTGAGAACTTTATTGTTGTAATCAGAACCGAACAGATAAATCTCCCCGTGCCTACCATTCCGGTATGTTGCAGCTCTCCCCCCAGATGCAGGCATATGAAAAGATGCTGCAGACAGCACTTGAAGCTGCAATGACAATTGCACGGCAGGCACGTTCCTGCGGGATGGATCCTTCCACAGAAGTTGAGATCCCGGTCGCAAACGACCTTGCCGATCGGGTCGAAGCGCTTCTTGGCATACGGGGTGTTGCCGTGCGGATCCGCGAGCTGGAACAGCAGATGTCCCGCGAGGAGGTTGCGCTCCGGATCGGCGATGATTTTGTGCAGCGGAGGTTCGGGGAGGCCAGCCGCGAGCAGATCCTCGATCATGCCATCCGCACTGCAATGGCACTGTTAACCGAGGGCGTGGTTGCAGCACCAACCGAAGGAATTGCAAAGATCGGCATCGGGAAGAATGACGACGGCACCGAGTACCTGAAGATCTACTATGCAGGGCCAATCAGGAGTGCCGGTGGAACAGCACAGGCGCTCTCGGTTCTTGTTGGCGATTACGTGCGCCATGCACTCGGCATCAACCGCTATACTCCCCGGCAGGAAGAGATCGAGCGCTACATCGAGGAGATCCGTCATTACAACAACATCATGAACCTCCAGTACCTGCCCAGTGAACAGGAGATCCGGCTTATTGTCAAAAACTGCCCGGTCTGTATCGATGGTGAGGCAACGGAGCAGGAGGAGGTTTCAGGGCACCGGAACCTCGAACGGGTGGAGACGAACTCCGTCCGCGGAGGCATGGCGCTCGTCCTTGCAGAAGGTATCGCGGGAAAAGCTCGCAAGCTTAAGAGTAAAGTCGAACAGATGCACATGGACGGGTGGGACTGGCTCGATAAAATTGTAAAAGATAACACAGAAGAGGGGATGGTCAGCATCAAACCTCTCGATAAGTACCTCCGCGATCTTATTGGCGGCCGCCCGGTCTTCTCCTATCCTATGCGCAAAGGAGGGTTCCGGCTCCGGTACGGGAGATCGCGGAATACGGGGTTTGCTGCTGCCGGACTTAACCCCGCGACCCTGCATATCCTTGGCGATTTTCTCGCAGTTGGTACCCAGATGAAGACCGAGCGCCCCGGCAAAGCGTGTGGTGTAGTACCGGTCGACACGATTCAGGGCCCCACCGTGAGACTGAAGAGCGGGGAAGTCCTTCGTATCGATGATACATCCACAGCGCTCCGGCTTGCCGATCAGGTTGACAGGATACTCGATGTCGGTGA
>JAPKXV010000064.1 GCA_026394635.1 Methanoregula sp.
ATGCCACGGCTCGTGCGAGACCATCACGATTGTCTGCTTAAGCTCGCGGTTCACGGCCCGGAACAGTTCGAGCACGGTCCGCGAGTTCTCCGTGTCGAGATTCGCACAGGGTTCGTCCGCAAAGACGATCGACGGCGTGTTGACAAGCGCCCGGGCGATCGATACCCGCTGCTGTTCGCCACCGGAGAGTTCGAAGACGAGATGGTCCAGCCGTTTTGCGAGACCAACCTTATCCAGTACCCGTGTTGCCGCAGCGTAACACTCTGCCAGTGGTTTGCCCTGCATGATCGCCGGTATAGCAACATTCTCCATCACGGAGAGCTCGGAGACGAGTGCATAGTCCTGGAAGACGTATCCGAGGTGCATGAGCCGGAAGCGGGTCCGTTTCTCGTCATCCAGTTGCGAGACGTCCGTGCCATCGATCAGGATGTGTCCGCCGGACGGGGTGTCAAGCAGCCCCAGCTGGTGGAGCAGGGTGGACTTCCCGCTCCCGCTCGGTCCCATGATCCCGACGAATTCGCCTTTTTGTATGCTAAGCGAGACCCCCCTGAGCGCAGCGACTTCGACCTTCCCGAGCAGGTAGATCTTTTTCAATCCTGAAACTTCGATCATCGTCATCCTCTCATCGCATCGAGAATCTCCTCATTAACGACCTGACGGGCCGGAATGTAGCCTGAAATAACGGATACCGCGAAGAGCAGCACGATGCTGGTCGCAAGACCGCTGAAGTTGAGCACCGGCGTGATGTAGCCCATCGGGAACCGGAGCTGGTTGATGGTCAGGACCATGCTGATTGCTTTCAGGATCAGGGTGCCGGTGATCACGCCGCAGGTGCAGAGGAAGAGCACCTGGAGGAGGTAACTGCCAACGATCACCTGTTTGCGGATGCCAATCGCTTTTAAGATCCCGATCTGTTTCTTCCGGTTGATGATGTTGATGAAGGTCACGATGAAGACGACCACGCTCGCCACCACGAGGCTGACAAAGGTCATGATGTTGTTAAGGAGCGAGAAACTATTGATGGCGTCACCCAGGATCCCCTTGCCCTTCTCGTTCCAGGTCCGGACCTTCTCCTCCACGCCATAATCCATGATCGTATACTTGAGCATCCCTGCGTCGTCTGCCGAAGTGCCCCGCACGAGAATCTCGGTCGCGGTATCCTCCGTGTGCATGACAGAGTCCATCTCGTTCCGGGTGACGAATGCCGCAGAGTCGATTAAGGCGCCCTCGGTCTCGAAGATCCCTTTCACCCGGTAACTCTTCACCACGCCGTTGCTGTAGGCAACCTCAACCCGGTCGCCGACCTCTACCCCGCCAAGCGAGGGCATCTTGTCCTGCGACTCGTCCTCGTTACCGGCAAGAAGGGTGCCGATCAGGATCTGGTCGGTATCCCCTTTGGAAAGATAGTCCCCCCCCTTGATCTTCAGCTGGTACTGCGTGACACCCGCTTCATCCACCGGATCGAATGCCGTGAGAGATTTTGTCTGGAACTTCCCGTTTTTTGTGTTTGTGATGGTAGTTCCCGTACTAACGTGGGCTGTGACGCCGGTAACCCCCGGGACCCGCTGCAACCTCCTGACGAGACTATCGGCATCGGCAATGAACGTCTGCTTGTCTTTTGGTTCGATGGTCACGTGACCGTACTGGTAATCGATCATCTGCTGGTTGTAAAGGGTTACGACCCCGCCGATAATCATGGCGAGGAAGTTCATCAGCACGACCACGAGCGCAATGATCAGGATGGTAAGGACAAGTGTACCCCGGTTGCCGCGCCGGATTGCCCGCACGGCAAGGTAGAATGAGACTCCCCACCCACCTCCGTTACGCATGATCTTTCCCCGGACGGATGCGGAGGTACCAGTAAGCAGCTCCGGCAATGATGCAGATGAGCAGGACCGCGAGTGCGGCGGGTAGCATGCCGGATGCCGGGCTGGTCATAACAGTTACCTGTTCGCTGACCATATGAGCCCCGAAATCATCGTTGTAGCTGATCGTCAGGTTAGCCGGCACCGGGCCGTCCTTTGTGGCCTGCAGGTAGAAGATCGCCGGGGCATCGCTGTCCTTATCGATAGAGCCGATAAAGGCGGTTTTTGTGCCGGTGAAGGGGCTGTCCAGGGTTGCCCGTACCGAGGTCGCCTGGTCGGTGCCGGTGTTCTCCACCCGGATAATGAGCGTAAACGCACTGCCCGGTACCGGTCGGACCGGGTCGGTTGTTACGGACGAGACGGCAATGTCGGCCCTGCCCTTGACCGGGATCCCGACAGTTTCCGTCTGCCGTTCGGCTGTTCCGTCCGGGTTCCGGTAGGTGATGGTGAGTGTGACCGGATCGATACCAACGGGTGTGTTTTTGTCTGTGGCAACGTGCAGGGCAATAGATGAGTACTCGCCGGGGTCAAGATGCTCGATGTAGTACCGGCTCGTGCTGGTGAGGACAAGAGACTTCGTCGTTGAATTCACAACCATGGAGATATCGCTTGCCCGGGTCAGACCGGTGTTCTTAACCAAAATATCCACGGTACAGTCCTCGCCCGGTGCAACGCGGTCCGGCAGCTGCTGCGTTACAAACAACGCCGGCTTCTTCTGGGTCGAGATATCGGTGTTGACATTGACCGTGACCGGGTACCGGGTGCTCCTCCCGTCCTTGACATCGATCCACGCTTCCGGGAAATAGATCCCGCTCTTTGCAGGTGCCCGTATGACAAATGTGACGGGGACCGACTGGCCGGGCCCGAGTTCCCCGAGCCGGTCTAAGTCTTCGGTCAGGACCTCGATACCATTCTCTTCCATGTGCACGTTCTCGATAAAGACATTGATGTCGGTGCTTTTCGTAGAAGCAAATGCCCCGCCCGTGACGATACCCGAGTTCTCTTTTTCCGATGCGGTTTCCGCGGTATTCTTGATCGTCAGGGTGATCGTACCCATGTCCCCGGGCAGGAGGACCGCAGGGGTTACTTCGTAGCCCGTGATGATGACCGTGGGATCGGTCGCTGCTGCCGGTGCGATGATGAACGGGAGCAGGAAAATGAGTGCGATTATTGCTACGGGCCAATGCCCGGGGCGTCCCGCTGTTTTTGTAGTGTTCCGCTCGCGCTGCCTGAATTCGTGCCATTCTTTTTCCTGCATATGAATCGCCATTTCCTCCGGTATTTCCGGTGCATTGCGGGTTTCATGTCCCTGAATAGTGTACTAATGTTCAATTAAATAAACATATGTTTAGTTTATTGAACAACTTTTTATTTTGCAAACATAAGGTGAATATACACCCCACAACCAATAGTTGTACAGGATCATGCCACGGATCAATACGGAATACCGCGAGGACGCGAAGAAGAAGATCATTGCTGCAGCCCTTGAGGTCGCGGCCGAGAAAGGCTGGGATGCGGTGACGCTTGAAGCGATCGCACAGAAAGTCGGCGTGACCAAGGGAGCGCTCTACGCGTACTTCGAGAACCGCGAAGCGCTGAGGCATGAGATTATCCTCGAAGTGTTCCGGAACATCCATACCGGGATTGAAACAACACTTGAGAATACCGGTGATATCCACACGATGATCCGGAACCTTGCCGATCTGGTCTTCGATCAGCAGAAGCCCTATGCGACCATCTTTTACCAGCTGCCCATGCGGCTCCCCCAGGACCCGCTGTGCCGGGAGGAATTTGCCCGCATCTTTGACAACAACCGGATTCTCATCCGCGACTGCCTTGCCCGGAAGAAAGCGGAAGGAAAACTGCCGCGGAATGTAGATCCCGAAACGGCTTCGAGCACGATTATCGCTCTGACCTTGGGTCTGCGGATCAGTTCGCTCTTCCTTGGCAAGGATGCCGATGCGACAAAAAAGATCTGGATCGATTCAATAGAGCGGATCCTGCTGATCGGGCCCGGTGCCGGGGGCAGGTAGTGAAAGATATCTTCGGCATGTTATTATCCCACAGGAACTGCACATCGCTGCCCGCACATGTAGAGCGGGCAGCAGCCCACGAGGACAGTGCAGTCCGCGATACCGAGAACGAGACCTACCCGTAAACGCTCATGTGCCACGACCCGAACTGCGAGATTTACTACGTGAATTTCGCCCGCGACCGGCTCAGTGTCACGTCCTACTCGGATGACGCAATCCTTGCAAAGGTCGACACCTGGGCAGACACCGTTGCAGGACTCGCGTAAGGTGATGGCAATGGACAACGAACTCATCATCACCGCAGCGTTCCTCGGCGCAGGACTGCTCGCCTACGTGATCATCCCGGGTATGCTCGTCATCTGGGACCGGGTCCTCGATCACATGGAATGGTAAAAAACAAAATTAAGAACGAACGGGGCGGGGGGATTAATCCCCCGCTCACTGTCTTTTGAAAAAAACAGGACTTTC
>JAPKXV010000329.1 GCA_026394635.1 Methanoregula sp.
CTCGCACATCCTCGACCCGATGGAAATTTTGCACGATTACGAGCGCGAGATCAAACATCTCGCCCGGATTCCCCCGACATCTGTTGCCGCCCGGGAGTTCCGGGTACGATCGCCCCGGGGGATCTGGCAGTTCTTCCTGATCGAAAAAGACAGGGTTGTCGAGATCCGGGCTGACGAGACGATTATTCCGGGAACCGATCACCCGCAGGTGATGCCCCAACCAACCGTCCCTGTTGCACTTCCGGCAGACGGTACCTGTCCGGAGCAGGCACCTGCGAAGGGTTGAGGTATCCATAGTACCCCTTTTTGCAACCTGATGCACTTCCTAACCCCCTTTTTCAAGGGGGGTACAGAGAGGTCTCCGACGGAGAGGGAGTTCCATGGAATGGCGACCGACTTCAGAGAGAATCATAGTGCTTTTCAGGTTGGCTAGGTTCCCGGGATCCCAAAAAGGGATAGTATGGATACCTCACACCTTTGCAGGTGCCGGCTCCATGCAGGTATCCTCCGCGGGAAGAGCAGCCGGGACTGCCGGTTTTGGCATCACCAGCGGGTGATCGGTTCCCGGAATAATTGTCCCGTCAGCCTAGACCTCGACAACCCTGTCTTTTTCGATCAGGAAGAACTGCCAGCTCCCCCGGGGCGATCGTACTCAGAACTCCCGGGCGGCAACAGCTGTCGGGGGAATCCGGGCGAGATGTTTGATCTCGCGCTCGTAATCGTGCAAAATTTCCATCGGGTCGAGGATGTGCGAGAGTGTCCGCTTTACCTTGACAAACGTAGTCCGACAATCAGTAAAATAATGAGATTGAAGTGATCGCTCCGCTCGCCGGAGATCGTGAGCACCTGCCCGCGTTTCATCGCAATCTCATTGGCTTCTTTCAGCGTTGATGATTGCGTTGTCGATGCTGCTGATCGTTTCAAAGAGACAGAGCCCGGCAATGATGAGGATTATCGATAGGATGTCCATTATGAGCGGTGGTTATGTCTGATATGGTAGTACTTAAAAGATTGGAATAATAAATGATTGACAATTCCTTGAGGTATATCATGATTCAACGGGAATTTTTTTTGGATTAACCGTCAAGGCAATTCTTTTGTAAAGTAATCCTTATGCACTGGCATCTCATACTCTCTGGGTATGAAAAAGCCAATCCTGCAGGTAGCGCTTGATCTCACGGAACTGAACCGGGCACTGCAGATTGCACAGGAATCGGTGCGGGGCGGTGTCGACTGGATCGAGGCAGGAACCCCGTTGATCAAAAGCGAGGGAATGCAGGCAATCCGGGCATTAAAAACACAATTCCCCGATTATACGATCGTTGCCGATATGAAGATCGTGGATACCGGGAGTCTCGAGGTTGAAATGGCAGCAAAAGCCGGCGCCGGAGTGGTCTGTATTCTCGCCGACGCGGATGATTCGGTCATTGCCGAAGCGGTGCGGGCGGCACGTCTCTACGGTGTCAGGTTAATGGCGGATCTCATCAACTCACAGAACCCTGCACAACGGGCCCAGCAGGTTGCCGCAATGGGGGTGGACATCATCACCGCACATGTTGGTATCGATCAACAGATGATGGGTAGAAGCTCCCTTGACCTGCTCTCCGAGATTACTGGAGATATCACCATCCCGGTTGCTGTAGCGGGAGGGCTTGATGCAGGAACAGCAGCACAGGCAGTTCAAAACGGGGCAGCGATCGTTATTGTCGGAAGTGCGATTACCCGTTCGGCGGATGTGGCCGCATCCACGCTTATGATCAGGACATCAATCGATAATCCCTCGTTCCAAAAAGCTGACATGAGTTCTCTCGATGAACGGATCCGGGATCTTTTTTTAAAGGTGTCCTCACCGAACGTCACCGATGCAATGCACCGGAAAGGTGCGATGGAGGGGATGGTTTCCCTATGCGGGGATGTGAAGATGGCAGGCCAGGCCGTCACCGTGCAGACGTTTGCCGGTGACTGGGCAAAACCTGTCGAAGCCATTGATTTGGCGTGCCCGGGGAATGTCATCGTGATAAACAATGATGGGGGAACTCACATTGCACCTTGGGGTGAACTGGCAACCTTAAGTTGTGTCAGAAAGGGGATTGCAGGCGTTGTCATCGATGGTGCTGTGCGGGATGTGGATGATATCCGGAAAACAAAATTTCCGGTCTTTGCACGGGCAATTGTCCCCAATGCCGGTGAACTAAAAGGA
>JAPKXV010000287.1 GCA_026394635.1 Methanoregula sp.
GCAAGTTCGGAGATTGCATAAGCAGCGGGGATGAATGACGTCTCCGCGATCGTCTTGACCCGGTGGGAGAGCCGGTCGATGGCACCGATCTCGTTCTTCAGCTTCACGGTATACTGCGGCGGCACGTTCATATCGACCAGCCGTGAGATTTCCTCAACAAACGAATCGATGGCTTGATCCATTTCTTTTAAATTCCAGGTATTGTTCCGGAAATTCGTGTTGATGGTAACAAGGAGACTGGAGACCTTTCGCTGCATCCGGGGTACGATCTCCATTTCCTGAACGTGGATCAGAGTAAGGTCGCTGTAAATCGTCCGGACTGAGGTCGCAATCTCTCCGGGGATCTTTTCGCTCTCCTTAAAATCCGTCAATACGCCGGCAAAAATAATCGCAATCGTAAAGATTGCGCCGCTGATAAAGGCCGTGATCAGGTTTGTCAACGAGAGCACATCGTAATTCAGGTAGTCAAATACCAGCCGCACTACCAGCAGGGCGCCGGTAATACCGGCTGCCTTGATAATCAGTCCCCATTTATTCATGAATGATTCCCTACCGGTAAAATATTCAGCACACATTAATCATTTCCCCCGGATATTGGCGTAACGGTCTCCGTTTCCCGCACCAGTACCTTGTATCCCTCAAACCAGAGGACACTTCCCACCCCGGCAATGGTGCACGCGAAGAGATCCGCAGGACTTATCGTCCCGAACCCGAACAGGCCCTGGAGTACCGGAACATACAGGACAAGCAGGAGGCACGCGATCGTGCCGGCAAAGACCCATGTAAGCGCCCGGTTCGGGGTGTGCAGCAATTCGGGGATGGTACCGGACCATGAGCGGTTGGTCAGGATCAGGCAGAGGTTGGCAACAACGATTGTGGCGAACGTCAGGGCCCGGACTTCCGCCTCATCCAGACCCCGGGACAGTGCGCTCCAATAAACCACCAGTACTATTGCCAGCACGACAAAACCCTGCAGGAGGCTGAGTACGAGGGTACGCCGGGTAAAGAGCCCCTCATCTTTTTTCCGGGGCTGGCGGTTCATGATGTTGCGTTCCTCCTTTTCTGATTCAAAGACGACCGAGCAGGCCGGGTCAATGATCAGCTCGAGGAACACGATGTGGACCGGCAGGAGGACGAGCGGCATATTGAACAGGACAGGGATGAGCGACATGCCGGCGATCGGGACATGGATGGAGAAGATGTAGGCCATCGCTTTTTTCAGGTTGTCAAAGATCCGCCGGCCCAGCCGGACTGCTGAAACAATCGAGATGAAATTGTCGTCAAGCAGGACAAGCGATGATGCCTCGCGGGCAACGTCTGTCCCCCTGCCGCCCATGGCGATGCCTATATCCGCAGATTTCAGTGCCGGCGCATCGTTCACGCCATCGCCGGTCATCGCAACAACTTCGCCGTTCGCCTTCAGGGCATTGACAATCCGGAGTTTCTGCTCGGGGACGACACGGGCAAATACGTTCACTGAATGGATCCGCTTCCGCAGTTCACCGTCATCCATTGCATCCAGTTCAGGGCCGGTGATGTACCGGGTGTCATCTGCAAGGCCGATCTGCCGCGCGATGTTCTGGGCTGTCAGCGGGTAGTCCCCGGTGATCATGATGACCCGGATGCCTGCTGTTGAGCACTCCCTGACGGCATCAGCGACCTGCGGGCGGACCGGGTCGGCAAACCCGACAAGCCCGACAAATGCAAACGGGAAATCGTGCTGCCCGTCCGGAAGGCGGGGGATCGAGAACGATGCCCGTGCAACTCCCAGCACGCGGAGGCCGTCTGCGGCCATCGTGTTGATCCATCCGTCAAGGTCCTGCCGGGCAGTCGCGTCGAGATGGCAGAGATCGGCGATCGCTTCCGGTGCCCCTTTCGCTGCGATTACGTACCGGTCGCCGTCGGGTGAACGCCAGACATTGGACATGGCGAGGAGATCGGGAGAGAGAGGGTATTCCTGCACGAGGTTCCAGTTTGCATGGATATGTTCCGTCTTACCGAAATCTCCGTCTTTGAGCTGGAGCAGTGCCTTCTCCATCGGGTCGAAGGGATCTTTCTTGCAGGCAAGGATGGCATACTCCGCGACCTCGTGGCAGGTTTCGGTGACATCCGGGGAACCAGACGAGTCAATGTCGCAGATTTCACCCTGCGCAAAGAACCTCGCAACAGACATCCGGTTCTGGGTGAGGGTGCCGGTCTTGTCCACGCAGAGTACTGTCGCAGAACCCAGTGTCTCGATCGCAGGGATCTGCCGGGTGAGGACATTTCTCCGGGAGATCCGCCATGCCCCGAGCGCGAGAAAGATCGTGAGCACGACCGGGAACTCCTCGGGAAGGATTGCCATGGCAAGCGTGATGCCGGCCAGAAATCCCTCAATCCAGTTGAACCGGGTCAGGCCGTACACGATGACGATGATGGCGCACAGTGTGATCCCGACAAGAGCGATCGTCCTGACGATCCGGTCGATCTCCAGCTTCAGCCGGGTCTCGCCGCGTTCGACCGTCTGCAGGACGGTGCCGATCTTCCCCATCTCGGTCCGGGCACCGGTTGATACGACCCGCACCAGACCCTGCCCTGATACAACGAGTGTCCCGGAATAGACTGAGGGCTGGTCATCGCCGCCCGGCCGTTCTGCCTGCATCCCCTCTTTCCACGCAATTTTCCTGACCGGGACCGATTCTCCGGTCAGCAGGGACTCATCGACCGACACGTTGTTGGAGATCAGCAGGACACCGTCAGCCGGTACACGGTCGCCTTCAGAAAGGATCACCATGTCGCCGGTGACAACTTCCCGCCCGGGAATGCGCTGCTGTTCCCCGCCGCGTATCACGAGAGCCCGGGGGCTGGAGAGGTTCCGGAGCGCTTCGAGCGCCCGCTCGGTCTTTCGCTCCTGGTACACAGTAATGCCGATGATGACAATGACAAAGCTCATCAGCATCAGGCCCTCGGTTACGTCACCGAGAACAAAATACAACAGCCCGCTTGCAACGAGGAGGAGGAACATCGGCTCATGGATCACCTCAATGACGATCCGGAAAAAGCCCCGTCTTGATGCGGTGGGAAGTTCGTTATACCCTTCCTGCCGGAGCTTCTCTTCAGCCTCATGGGCGGTAAGGCCGGAGACCGAACTTATATCAAGGGTAGGCATTATCCCGCCCCGGGTACGATGGCTTCGTCATGGTTGCATCCCGGTGTTCTGGTGAATTCCGAAGATTATTACATGAAAATTTCTTGATGGAAAAGACTGGGACATGTACTGGACATTTCATGATTCCACGTAGGTTGGATTCTAAGCTTATAGGGTTATCGATGGAAGAAGTAATCAAGGGTAATATAATTGGAATTGGGCCGTCATAACTCTCGGGACCCAGGAAATCTAAAGCTGCCCCGGCGGATTGGCTGGCACACACGCAAGCTGTTGCTGGATTTGCCGGCAGGTACCGGCAACCAGCCCATTGGGGGTGGAAAATTGACAGGTTGCACCCTGTATACTGTTGGAGCAGGCATCGATGGCTTCGATCCGCATCGATTTTCAATGCTCATAACCATTATGGAAATACGGGCAAATCAAACCTAAAATAGGAATTAGACTTTAACCCTCGGTAAAAAAGGCCAGGGCCGAGATTCGAACCCGGGTCGAGGGATCCACAGTCCCCTAGGATAACCAACTACCCCACCCTGGCAGATTTCCCTTTTACATTGGAAGTTGTCACTCTTTAAGGTATCCTCAAAAAAGTTCCTGCTCTCATACGACGCAGGACTCTGCCGGATCCGGGATAGGTTCCCATGATGCGACGGCGTGGATATCCGGTGATTATTAATAGTCTCTTGACTCCATTACCTATCAGGTTGACATGGACGGTTTGTCCGTAGTATCATAACGTCTCAGGACGGCACCTTTTTGTGCGGCGATCCGTAATTTTTGCGCCGGTGATGCGTGTCCTGCGATGGACCGGTGGTGAATGTGGCGCAGAATCCAAAAATCCGTACACCCATCGTCTGCGTGATGGGGCACGTCGATCACGGGAAGACCTCGCTTCTCGACCGGATCCGCGGCTCATCGGTGGTCTCGTCCGAGGCGGGCGCGATCACCCAGCACATCGGCGCAACCGTCGTTCCCATCGAGGCGATACGGACCATGAGCGGCACGATGGGCAAGGCGCCGATCAACATCCCCGGCCTCCTGTTTATCGACACGCCGGGACACCACGCGTTTACTACCCTGCGTGCACGGGGTGGGGCGCTTGCCGATATGGCGATCCTCGTCGTCGATATCACCCAGGGATTCCAGCCCCAGACGGTTGAGGCGCTCCAGATCCTGCGCAACTGCAAGACACCGTTTGTGATCGCAGCGACGAAGATCGACCGGATCCACGGCTGGCGGACAAACGAGAATGAGACGTTCGCTTCCTCGTTTGCCAAACAGAACGAACGGGTCAAAGGCGATATCGAGAACAAGACCTACGAGATCGTGGGAAAACTCGCGGAGCTCGGGTTCTCCGCCGACCGGTTCGACCGGGTCGCCGATTTCCAGCGCAACCTCGCGATTGTGCCGGTGAGCGCCCATACCGGTGAAGGCATCCCGGACCTCCTCCTTGTCATGATCGGGCTCGCCCAGCGGTACATGGGTGAGGACCTCGCGCTCACGGTCGATGGCCCGGGCGCCGGCTCCGTCCTCGAGGTTAAAGAGGAGCGGGGGCTCGGGACGACGCTCGACGTGATCCTCTACGATGGGACGCGAGATCGCAGTCGCCGGAAAAGACGGGGTTGTGGTCACGAAGGTCCGGTCGCTCCTGCAGCCCCGCCCGATGAAGGAGATCCTCATCGAGGACCGGTTCGAACGGGTGAGGTCTGTCGCAGCCGCATCGGGAGTCAAAGTGACGGCCCCCAACCTCGAACGGGTCATTGCCGGCTCGCCGCTCTTTGTGATCCGGGGCAACCGTGAGGATGTTGAGGCCCGGATCCAGAAGGAGATGAGCGAGATCCACGTGAACCTCTCCGAAGAGGGGGTCGTGATCAAGGCGGACACGATCGGGGCTCTCGAAGCGCTCTGCAAGGAACTGGAGGCAAAGGAGATCGGCGTGATGCGGGCGGAAGTCGGCGGGGTGAGCCGGCACGACCTGATCGAGACCGAGACGATCAAGAACCCGTATTACCGCGCCCTGCTCTGCTTCAACACCCCGATCCTCCCCGATGCGCAGGACATGATCAAGGACCCGCTCTATACGCTGGTCAAAGTCTTTGACGGTAAAGTGATCTATCAGCTCATCGACCAGTACGTTGCGTGGCGGGACGAGCAGAAACGGCTCCTGGAGCAGAAACGCTTCGAGCACGTCGTGATGCCGGCAAAGATCCGTCTGCTCCCTGACTGCGTCTTCCGGCAGAGCAACCCTGCGGTTGTCGGCGTGCGGGTGCTGGGCGGGAAACTGCGCAGCGATGTCGAGCTGGTCAGACTCGACGGCAGAAAGGTCGGGCACCTCAAGACCATGCAGATGAGGAGCGAGACCATCCGCGAGGCGGACGCGGGGCAGGAAGTAGCGATCTCGATCGAGGGGGCAACGGTCGGGAGGCAGGTGAGCGTCGGCGATGACCTGTTTGTGGACATCCCCGAGCGGCATGTAAAAGTGCTCGAGCGCGAGATGGTAAAGACCCTGAACCCCGCTGCGCAGGAAGTGCTCGCAGAGTTCGCATCGATGCGGCGCAGGGCAGAACCTTTCTGGGGCAAGTAAGCCTTTTTTTCCCTGTCGACGCGAGGATTTAATAGAATGCCCAGCGTATAAAACGGGTACTTCTCGTGAGTAAGCGGCAGCGCCGGTAACGAAGAGATGCGAAAAACCTCAATACGGGGAAAAAAATTTCAGGAGTTATCATATGGTGGAATTCAAGGTCGTTGTTGCAGACCCAAAGACAGGACGCGCCTATAACGTCGACGCAGGCAGCGGTATGGCAGGTGCGCTCGTTGGCAAAAAGATCGGGGACGAAGTGGACGCAGGTCCGCTGGGGCTCTCCGGCTACAAGGTAAAGATCACCGGCGGATCAGACCGGACCGGAACACCGGCGAACAAGAGCCTTCCCGGCGCAGGGAGAAAGAGGATCCTTGCCGCCGCCGGCACCACCGGGTACCACCCCAAGATGGAGGGGCAGCGCAGGAGAAAGATGCTGCGCTCAAAGGAGATCACCCCGGACTTTGTCCAAGTGAACACCCTGGTCACCGCGTACGGTGACAAGACACTCGAGGAGATATTCCCGGCAAAACCCGAAGGGGAGAAGAAAGCGGACGCCGCAAAAACCCCCGAGAGAAGACCGGCCGCTAAAAAATCAAAAAAATAAATAATTACCGGTTCTTTTTTACGCTGGCTTTCAGGTCTTCAAGCTTGTCCTCGAACGGGACGTTATGCCGTTTTGCGATGATCGCGGACGCCGCTTCGGGCAGCAGGTTGCCATCAAAACCGCCCTTGATCAGCTGGTTCATCTCCGCGACGATCTCGGTCTCCTCTTTTTTTGTTGCCTGTGCGATCCGCCGGATCAGGTCCTGCACCGGGTCCTTTTTCTCAAAGATGACCGAGGTCGGTTTGAACCCGACCGGGATCGTGATGCCCGATATATCAAAATTCGGGGAAAAGACGCCATTCTCCTGCACCAGCAACCCCTCTTCCTCCGCATTTTTTAACAGGAGGTTTGCCTGCTCGGTACTCATCCATTTGCGGTCGAGTGCAAAGTAGTAGACCAGCTCGTTCTTCCGCATCGCCGTCTTCCTCGAATGCCGGAACGGCGCTGCAATGGTCGTTTTCAGTGCCACGTCTATTTACCGAGGAGGAGGTTCTTCATATCCAGCGCATCGAGCCCGCCGGGCGCTCCTTCCTTGGAGATGTCGATATCGGTGTGCTTGACCCGGTCGGTGAGCCGGACAAAAAACGCGTCGTTCGCGATCGGCACCTTGCCGCCGCCCCGCAATGCGAGCGCAAGCACCGAGATGCGCAGGTCCAGCGCTTCGGTGACCGTTCCCGGACGCAATATTTCCGGTGTGATATCGCCAAATGTTGCACGGTCAACTGCCACTTCGACTTTGATCTTGACCTTGACAAGCTCCTTTCCGCTTGAGGTCTTGGTTGTTTCTGAGCCGTCAAGGGACGCGATATGCTTAATCGTCTCAAGGAACGGGAGGCCCATCGCGAACGAGAGGTCAATTCTCTGGGGGAACCGGTAGTAGATCCTTCGCATAGCTATTCTGTATGAAATACAAGAGAAAAAAGGTGCTGGTTGATAGGAAGTGGCAACAGGATTTATTCCAGCAGCACTGCGTTGATGACGCCGTCCTGCCCGGGCCGGCTGACAATGCGGGCGCGCCCGATCTCGGTCTTGATAATAGCGCCTTTGGTGAGGAGATTGCGCCTGACATAGTTCGGGTTTGCGACGTTCTCCTCAACTTTCTCGATCTTTGCCTTTTTTGTGTCGCCGTTTGACGCATTCGTCACGTTTGCGTATTGTGCACGCAGGGCACGCACCTTCTCGTTCCCGCCGGTTGTGCGTTCGATCTTTCTCTTGTCCTCACCGATGTGGGTATCTGTGGGAGCAAGCCCGATCTCGGTCCTCCGCTTCCCCTGTGCCGGACGGATACGGCCGCCGGTAACCTTCCGAACTGATTTTCCTTGCCATTGCATGAATAAACCCCGTTGTAATATTTGTCTTTTAGGAAATCCCCCGTGCGGCCAAAGAGGCAGCAGAGAGATCTTTCCCTAAAGAGCGTGCTCTATATATTCCCTTTCCAGTTATTTAACAGCTGCGTTCACAGAGAGGATCTCGTCCAACAGGGCGACGATGCCATCCCCCGTTTTCAGGTTCGTCCGGAAGACTTTCATGGACGGGTTGTACCGGTGAATATCCGACTCCATCCGGTCAAGGTTCGCACCCACCGCCTCTGCGAGATCGACTTTATTGATGACCCCGATCGTGCAGTCCCTAAACATCATCGGGTGCTTGTTCACGACATCGTCACCTTCCGTTGAACTGACGATAACGATCCGTTTTTCCGCGCCCAGTTTGAAGTCGGTGGGGCAGACCATGTTGCCCACGTTCTCGATGAAGAGCACGTCGATCTCATCGAGCGGGAGGTGGTCGATTGCGTGTTCTACAAGATGGGCGTCAAGGTGGCATTCCTTGCCGGTGTTTGCATTATAGGCGGGGATACCCAGCGATCTGATACGTTTGAAGTCGTCGTCCCCGTACACGTCACCGGCAATCGCCCCCGCCCGCTTCTTTTTCTTTATCAGCAGCGGGACGAGCCGTTCGATGAGTGCGGTCTTTCCCGAACCGATCGCGCCCAGGAGGTCAAACGCCCGCACGCCGTGAGCCTTGAGGTGCTCCGCATTGTGACTTGCGATCCGGTTATTGACGTCGTAGACATCTTTCTCGATCCTGACGTCGATATGGTGCATGCACTCATGTAGGAGCGTACAGTGTTTATACCTTAACACACAAACCATCCTGCAATGGCAGATGAGTGTATCCTGTACCCCTGTTACTTTAACGGCGCGCTGAAACGGTGCGAGGGACGGAGGGTGTCCCTCACGGCAGGAAGTAAGGCCCCCTCCCTTGCCGAGCTCGAGCGGGCGCTGAAACGGTCAGGCCTTGCATTCCGCGCCGAGGACAACCACCACCCCGCCCACTGGCAGCGCCATGAGGGGAGGGTTGTCGTTGAATGGAAGAAAAGCAAGGAAACGCTCATCAAAAAAGTGGCGCAGCAGTTGGGAGGTAAACGATGAAAAAAATGTACGACCTGCACACGCACACGATCCACTCGGACGGGGAGATGCTGCCGATTGAACTCATACGGCGGATGGCGGTGCTCGGGTACACCACCGTCGCCATCACCGACCATGTTGACACCTCGAATGCCACAACCATCCTTGGTTCCCTGGTGATGGTGAAAGAGTCGGCGCAGCTGTTCGGCGTGAACCTCCTGTGCGGGGTTGAGATCACCCACGTTCCCCCGGCACAGATTGCCGGCCTTGCACACCAGGCAAAAGACGCGGGGGCAGACATCGTGATCGTGCACGGTGAGACACCGGTAGAACCGGTTGCGCCCGGCACCAACCATGCCTCGTGCACCTGCAGGTATGTCGACGTCCTCGCTCACCCGGGCGTGCTCACCATGGAGGACGCCCTCCGTGCTGCCAAAAATAATATCGCACTTGAGGTTACCTCGCGGGGGGGACACAACCGGACCAACGGGTATATCGTGCAGGTAGCCCGCGAGGCAGGCTGCCAGATTGTGGTGGACTCGGACGCCCATGCCCCGCATGACCTTCTGGATGAACGCGCAAGATTTCTGGTTGCAAAGGGTGCCGGACTCACCGAATCGGAATGCCGTGACGTATTATCTTTAAATATCGAGGGGTTCCTCTCTTCCTGAAATTATTATTTATACTTTCACAAAATCTTTAAATACTGAACAGGCATTGATATATAGATTGCTAATCTAATCTGGCACATCCGTATCCTTCAGAGGTTGTTGTGTGAAAGTTGTTGGACGAGCGATGAGCACCCCCGGCAGCCGGATGCTCATCATCCAGTGTGAAGCCGCCCAACTCCCCGGACTGTACAGCGAAGTTATTGACCGGAAGATGCAGCCGGCCGGTAAGATTGTTGACATATTCGGCAACATAAAAAAACCCTATGCCACCGTCATCTGCCGGGGACGGTGCGACATCAAGCCTGATGAGAAAGTGTACGCAAAGGCAGCAACCGAACCAAAAGGGTACCGTCCTGTGCCAAATAAGCGATAACAGCGTGGTGAATGTGGATGCAGCAGGAAGTTGAAAAACTCAAAATTCTCCAGACGGAGAGGGAAGCCCTCAAGTCCCGCACGAAAGTGAAAGAGCAGGAGAAGAAGGCCGAGAACCATACCGAGACAGTCTGCCCGGAGTGCGGCGGACGGCAGCTCGTCCATGACTATGAGCGTGCGGAACTGGTCTGCCAGGGCTGCGGCCTTGTGATCGATGACGACTTCATCGACCGCGGTCCCGAGTGGCGTGCGTTTGACCATGACCAGCGCATGAAACGCTCACGGGTCGGCGCACCGATGACCTTCACGATCCATGACAAGGGCCTCTCGACCATGATCGACTGGCGCAACCGTGACAGCTACGGGAGGGCAATCTCGTCCAAGAACCGGGCCCAGCTCTACCGTCTTCGCAAGTGGCAGCGCCGTATCCGTGTCAGCAATGCAACCGAGCGCAACCTCGCGTTCGCACTCTCCGAACTCGACCGGATGGCGTCAGCGCTCGGACTCCCGCGCAACGTGCGTGAGACCGCAGCAGTCGTGTACCGCGACGCGGTGGACAAGAACCTGATCCGCGGGCGGAGCATCGAAGGTGTCGCCGCCGCAGCGCTCTACGCAGCGTGCCGGCAGTGCAACGTGCCAATTGGGCCTGAAACTCCTCCCGACATCACCGATCGACTACGTGCCACGGTTCTGCTCCGGGCTCACCCTCAAAGGAGAGGTGCAGAGCCGGGCAGTCGAGATCCTCCGTCAGGCAGGCGAGCGTGAGCTCACCAGTGGCAGGGGGCCAACAGGAGTCGCCGCCGCAGCGATCTACATCTCCTCCATTCTCGGTGGCGAGCGCCGCACCCAGCGCGAAGTTGCCGAAGTCGCCGGAGTGACCGAGGTCACTATCCGGAACAGGTACAAGGAACTGGCAGAAAAGCTGGATATCGAGATCATCCTCTGATATTTTTCTTTTTTCACGCTGTCAATAAAACCCCGACAGCAGCACTTTAACACTGATGGTTCTATTCTCTAAATCTCCAAACTCAATATTGTAACCAAA
>JAPKXV010000406.1 GCA_026394635.1 Methanoregula sp.
CAAGCCTACATCAACGTGGTTCTATGAGGAGAAGTGCAATTTCATCAGGGTACGGGAACTGGAAGGCGGAAACGTTCTGTTTTATAAGAACGTGCTTACTTTGACGGCGGATTGAATGCTCTCTGTATAAGTCCCCCAAACAATCACCCAATCTCTTTCCCGACGCCCACTTTCCGAAACCGATTACGGGTTACTTGTGGGACCCAACCCCGCTGAAGACCGCATATTCGGCACCTTTGTCGACGGGACGAACAACAGCCGTTGCGCGGTGCCGGCTGCATCCCGACGGGCACGAAGTCGACGGCGTCTTCACCCTGGAAGAGTTCCGTGGGCGAGGGGCTTTCCCGGCTCGTCGTGCAGGCATAAAATCCACGCCTGCGGGTATGAAGAGCTGTACATGCATTCGACCCTGCAACTGATCAGCTTCTACAAAACGTTCGGGTTCGTCCCTTTGCCCGAGGAACCAGCTGCCCAAGGATGATCAGGGAGCGGTTCCTGTTCTGCTTCGGCGAGATGGCGGGGTGCAACGTTTGCCCCATGCGGAGGGTGGCCGGTGGGTGAATGGCATTGGAGTGGCGTTTGGCCGCGAAACGTTAGAGCATCTCTGTATCGAGTAACCGGGCCATGTGCACCACCCTCAGGATGATGACCCGGGAATCGATTATCTTGAAGATGATGCGATAATTGCCGTAGAGAAAATGGCGATAGTTTGTCCCAAGCAGTTCGTTCTCAGGAATATTCGGACAACGCAGGGGGAAGATCTCAAGTTTCCCGATCTGCTCTTCAAGATGCAGAACGAGGGAGTTAGCCGCATCAATAGTATCTTGGGCGATATATTCCCATATCTCTTCAACGTCCGTTTCAGCAACGGCGGTGATCTCAACCTGAAAATTTCCTGGCACTTTTGAACTCTTTCACAAACTCCCGAGCTGAACGGGTCCGTCCGTGTTCTACATCCTGTTCTGCCGGGGCGAGCAGCTTTGCCAGGTTCCCTGCCTGGAGGTGTTTTTCGTATACTTTTACATCCAGCAGCACGGAATCCGCCCTGCCATTAACCGTGAGAATAATCGGGCGACCCGTGGTATGAAGTTGGTCAAGAATATCGCGGGTGTGACGTTTAAGGTCCGTAACAGAGCGAATATCTTCTGATGGACTAATCTGTGACATATCGCATTTCCTGTTAAATATGATTAATCATTGAATATAGCACTATTTATGGTGTCTGAAAAATTGTTCTTGCCGTAAGACCGGGATGTTACACCCGCTAATAAAAGTTGGGGATTCCTGGGTATGGTACCACCACCACCAGCAAGAGGCCAACCCCGCTGAAGACCACATCTTCGGCACCTTTGTTGATGGGACGAATCGCCTGCCGTTGCGCGGGACGGGTGCATCCCAACGGGCACGAAGTCGACGCCTGCGGGCATGAAGTGCTGTACATGCTCTTCGACGGGATTGGGCGGGTATTGGAGGGGATGACATTTCAAGGTTCCACAAATATATGAAAACCTCCAAAATTACAAAAGAAGGGCGCGAACTCATCACGAAAGCAATAGAAATGCAGATGCAGAAAAATTCTGTGCCTGAACTCTCCTATTTCGATCTCGCATAAGAAACCCCGTTACTCCCGCGTCCGATATCCCTGGTCAGGATGGGTCAGTTTATCCGGATATTTCAGTTCAAGCAACTGTCTCTTAACCATCGGATTGAGATAATGCGTCCTGATAGTTTCCGGGGAGCGCTTCAAGAGACTGGAAAGCTGCTCCAGCGTCATAAAATGTCCGGTGCAGATGATGAGGATTGTTTCCACCATCAGAGTGGTTGATACTTTTTTCCGGCCCAAAAACCTCTCCTCAACCATTGTACGCAATGCTGAATGCACGGAGCTCGGTACCAAATGCACGGAGCTGTCAGGCAAATGCACGGAGCTTGGTACCAAATGCACGGAGCTGCCTCGCTGTTGTTCCGCTGTCGCATTGAGTCTCGTCTGAACAATACCCTCTGATTCTGGCAGTCCCGGTCTGGGGAATGTATACACCATCGCCCGGGTCGCCCCGGCGGACTGAAGGAATCCGCGAGTAACAAGGTCCTTCAATGCCTTCGAAAGATCATGGGGGTGGAGATCTGACATTTCTTTGATGCGGGCATGGGTAACGCTGCCTTCGATAGCGACAGTAGCGAGAGCAAGCTTCTGCACTTCGGACAACTCATTGAAATCCGAACCGAACAGGCTTTCGAGACTCTTCATCACCGCATCGGGAAGGAGGCTCATCATCCGCATAAGAAGGACCGTCTGTTCAGGGTTGAATTTCTCTTTAAGCTCGGGAAGACGAAAGAGCTGTTCTCTCCAGTTCTGAAAGATTTTCGGAAGGCCGGATCCAGCACGCTCTCCATAACCGATCAGATCGAACATCGTCTGGAGATTCCTGTTGCGGCAATCACTGACACCTCCACGGATTGCGTCCTCAGCCGGTACTCTCATCGTGCCCGGATTCCGGAATGAGAACATATCCGGCCGCTTGATGATAAGGATCGGGACCGTCCCGCTGTAATCTGCATGGACGAGAGTATTAGTCAGTGCTTCACGCAAGGCTTCATGAACCGGGGTATCATCGACACGGGAAGGCCCCACCAGCTTAAACGGCACGTTAAGATCCCGGTAGAGTTTCTGGATGACAATCTGGAAAAAGTCATACAGATTACCGGACCAGTTGCCGTCCGTGGTGATCCGGTCCACCCATCGTGTCCCGTCATCATCATCAGATCTGCGCTCCTGGTAATCAACAAAGTAATGAGGGACCGCATCCAGAATAGACCTCAATTTTCCAAACATCAGGATTCCGGCAAGTGTCAGTCCTTCCTCTCCAGAACTCCGGTCCCGCGTCAGTCCCCCAATCGAGCGAAGGAATTCATGGTCATCAAGGCTGTTCCACGGGTGCGTGGGTTTTGTACTCCTGAATCTGTTACGATAGGACCGGAGCGTAGTGCCGTCCAAATCGTCCTCCGTGAAATGGGAAAGTAATCTTGCATCACGGGATTCATCTACCTGCTCGGCAATCATCCGTTTGACGGTTGATTCATCGCAGAGGTAATCCCCCGAAAAATTCCGGCGATATGTCCCAGCCAGGGGATTTTTCCCCACGTATACGGGTTTCTGCTCGCGTCGGGCCGGCGGCACAATAATTCTGATGTATTGTTTTCCATTATACGTACCGACAGAAACATTATCGTCTTTAAGAAAGTTGATACTGACTTTTTCGCGGTTGTTCAGGTTACTCCACAGCTGGTCGATAACCCGGCCTGGTTCGGCGATCCCAACCAGAATAAATTCGCCGGGAGAAACTTCCTGGAACCCGAGAAGGACGATGCCGCCAAAGGTGTTGGCAAATGCGCTATACGTTGGAAAAAGTGATTCAGGCAGCTGGCCTCTTCCGTCTTCCCCAGAGGCCTTTTTTATCTCAATATACGTGCTTTCTGAAAGGTCCTCTATATTCAGCAGTTCAGCAATTTCCACGATACTCATCTGTGGTTGGGAAGTCATACGGAAAAGATCCTCTTGTTCAATCGTATGGATTTTAGGGATATGGTTGTTTGCATAATCAGGAGCGTTCCGCAAGGCCTGACCACGGAAGCGATTGTTGTGTGGAAGTTGGTGACCGGGACCGCAACTTAAAAGACACTGACGACGTTGTCGTGTTGGGTCTGTTTTCCTTCTGCAACGAACCCGTGTTTTCCATCAGCACATTCTTTGTTCACCTGAGTTAGATGACCCCCAGTAAAGCAAATACCGGGGTATTGCGCTCAAACGCTCTATCGACGAAGGCGATATGCTCAAGGAGGCAATAAAATACATCGATAAGACAATTATAGGCTTAGCCAAGTCCCGGTTAAAGACCGGTTCGGATAAGATCCACATCATATCCCCGGCCTTCCCGCATGAGTACCGATGTCAATACTTCCGGGATAAACTATGCCGTAAATCCCTCGGGCAACAATGGTCTGATGACGCCGCGTTGCCTTTGCAGAATTATATCAGACTATTCCGATCTAGTTCATTGGCTGGTGTTGAAACCCACGAACTCACCATACCAAAAATTCCCCCTTGAGAAAGAGGTCTGGTACCACTATCACCAGCAGAAGGCCAACCCGTGTCCACCGTGGTAAACGGGATCTATTCACGAAAAGTCCTCTGGTCGAGGTCCGCCGTCAGCATCCGTGCCACACGGTGGATGACACGTAACGGTCATTCTGACGGCCTTTCTCGTAAGATTCATCCCCACAACGGTGGGGAACTCCTAACGATGGATTTCCTTGCTGGTTTTACCATACGTTCATCCCCACAACGGTGGGGAACTCCTGACAATAGATTTCTTTGTTGGTTTTACAATTCGTGCATCCCCACAACGGTGGGGAACTCCTGACAATGGATTTCCTTGTTGGTTTTACTGTTCGTTCATCCCCACAGAGGTGGGGAACTCATAGAGGATCTAGGCAGGTACTAAAATTTATAGGTTCCTCCCCACACACGGGAGAAACGCAGGGTCTGGACCAGGCAGAGTCAGCAGTCATACACGAATGGGGCGGACCAGCATAAGCCCGCAACCGAATCCCTTCGCAGGTCCAACCCCGAAATACAAGGCGTGAAGGAAGAGATCTTCGTCCGTTACCGTCAGAAGACCATCAAAATCAAGGGTGCTGAACTGCACAGGTCGCGTCCTTCCGGGTTTAACGAATGCACGAGATATATATCGTTCAACTCGGACATCCCCGTCCCGTATGGCAAATCCATACGATTCGCCTTTCATTGCCAGCCACTCAGACCCCGCCACCTGGACAAGTTCCGGCTGCCCGGGCCATTGATATTTCGGCACAGACCCCTCCTTCAGGCGAGTCTTACACTCCATCACCACATCATGCCGGTGCTGCCGCCCCCTTATATCTCGTTTCGTCCGTACAGGATTGGCACGGAGAGAAAATTGCAAACGCTGGCCCCTTCGGATAACCGGCAAGTACGGCTTTGTCTCGATATCAAACAAGCAGCGGGTATCTGACAGCTCCCTTGAGGAGACAATAAAAAACGATGGCATCACGAGGTCGTCCCGGTACCGGTAAAGAAAATCCCGCGAACGCGTCGGGGAATCGGTGCAAAGGTCCCAGACCATATGGTGGACCTGGTACTCACTACCCACCAGGCGGGCCACATCAGGATAATCAATAGCCTCCTTACGGAGTTGTGCTCGGCTGATAAACATCAGTTATCACCGGTTGCGTCGGATAAATCTGCTGAATGTTCAGTCCTGGACCGAAATTGCCACTGTGACCGTGAACCGGGATTGTCCCTGCGTAACGTCGACATACGGGGAGAAATCCCCATCACCATATCATCCTCCCAGAAGACCCGGACGAATTGACCATCGTTAACCATCCCCGGGAAAAGGGGAGTTTTTTTATCAAACTGGGAAAATGCCGCCTTTGCATCAACCGCAGCAACCACAATCGGTGATAACGGAAGAGAAGGCGGACATGACTTCCTTCCCAGGTACAACACGAAGACCGGCGACCGCAGTTTCAGGGCGACATCAGGAAGTGAATAGGGTGTATCCCCTGTCGCTTCAATACAGACCGTCGTGATCGAATCGCACCGGTACTCGCGGGTCGAAAGGACCGTTGAAATATTCTCAACCGGTCCGGAAAGTTCGTCTTTCCTCGTCGTAAAAGACTTTTTATTCCACCCCTTCCCGGATGCAGGCACCTGGGTAGTATGGTAGTCACTAATAAGAGTCCCCGGAGAGTCCAGGCGAAACGCCATCTTAAAACCTTTGCTGACGGCATCAAGTGCCTTCTGGTCATCTCGTTTAATACCATACGCAGCCGAAATCAGGCCGGTAATTGCAGAGCGTGTAGGATGGTCCGAAGTCGGGCGGTACTCGCCCACGGCAATCTCCCCCCAGGAGGCCATCGGACCGTAAAGGCGGAAGAGGAGAAATGCAGGCATATTACTCCTTCACAAATGCAATAATCTCCTTCAGGGACCCGGTACCCGCAGACGCATCCATAACCGTAACACTATCAGCACAGGGACCATAGACCGTATCCATCTTCAGCTTCGTATCGTTAAGCCGGGCAATTGCAGCAGCCAGGATATCATTATCAGTAACCGGCTTCAGGAATGCAACAGATAGTGAACGTGGCTGCTGGGTCCCTTTCTCCACCATCATATACGACGCATAGGCCCGTGATGCAAAAGTGCTCTGCTTCCCGGAAGGTGAAACCTTTGCTGTTGCTTCCACCAGGGCCGCAAGTGCTTTATTGGCAAGGTCCTTGTCGTTGTCAAGGTTTTCGAGGAGAAGTGACCGGTTGATACAGAGGTACAGGTAGAAAACACCCGATCCAAACTCCATTTCGCCCAGGTGGCCTGCACCGATGTTCTCCTCACCGCGGTTCAGGTCATCAACCGCAGTAAAATAATCATCCTCAATCACCACCGTGTTAACAGTAATTGCATGGGCAACCTGGACTGCGGCCTCAATATTAAATCTTGGCGACGCTGCAAGCATTCGCCCGAACATCGCAATATCCACACCGGAAAGGACCGTTAGAAAAACTGCTGTGTCCTCCTCACCAGGTTCTTTTAACGAAGTAGCCGTAACCGCGATTACCTTTTCAAGAGCTGAAATCTCACTCGGATCGAAATGGGTAAGCTGCTCAATAGAGAGACTTTCAGCCCCCTTCAACTTCCCGGTCTGTTCTGAAAGGACCCTCGCCCAGGCAGATGCCTTTTCTTCATCAATCCCGGTAAACACGGGTTCCGCGCCCTCGTTGCCGGATAGAAGGTCGGATAATTTCATCCCGGTCTCGTAGGATTTTTTAATATAAACTCCGAGGTTCTTCGTCCGGATACCCGTATGGCCTGGAACAGCAGATGCAAAGATATCCGAAGTCCTCCATGCTCTTTTCAGGCTTTGGGATGAGATCCTCAGGCGGGTCTTCCCGCCCATAATCGCCGTTTTAGGTCTCCCAAGGTCATCGCGGTTAAGGTTCGATGGCGGGTACGATACAAGCAGATGTAACTGGATAAATTCACTCAAAATGGTATTCCTCCTTTTTCAATTATAGTTCCAGGGGTGCATTCTCATAGTAATCGGATGCAAGGTGATTTTTCGTCTCCGGGCTCTTCCACCAGTAAAGAGCCGTGGCAAGGTCAGGAATATTACATTCTCCACCAAGCAGGCGGACCATCCGGATAGTCGGGAGATATAACTCCTCCGGCCCCTCAACCCGAAGATAACGCAGGAACCGGAGCCCACTCACCGTAGCACGGGTCCCACCTGGTTTCACACTTGCCATCCGTTGTGCGAAACGGAGCGTGAAGTTATTCACCTTAACATGACTCAAAACACCGGCAATAAGCGCCACCCGGGTGGAATCTAACGGGTTTCCATACGATTCCAACCCATGTAACAGCCGGTAAAACGAGGGCTGGAATGCTACTTCAACAGGAGAGGTACACCGCCTCAATGCAGCCCGGTCCCCTCCCGTTCTGCCAAGATGTGACCACCAGGAAAGAAGCGAATTCTTAATCTCAGTGTCACGGGTAAACGAGACAAAATATTTTGTATCCATTACGACTCCTCCAATGCTGCTGCGGGTAATAATTCATTGGTATATTCAGGCTCCGGTTTCGGAAGGCCAAGCAAGTCACGGACCCTTTTATTAGCACCCGATAATGAAAGCCGGCAGTCTTTCCTTGCGAGAGCGATCCGCCGGGGATTCGCGTAACCGATCATATCGCTCTGTGAATACTGGTCAAAAAGCCTCATCCCCTCACGGGAGAGAATTTTTATCCACTCCTCGCGCAGGGGGACGGTTTTGTCATAATCCGAAACAAGAGGCATCGCAGAAGAAAGCACCCGGTAAAAATCAGGCTCCGTATCGTGCCAGAAACGGCTTTTAATCGAATTCAGGTCCCCGCCTGCCCTGGTATTTTCATCATGTTGTGACCCCCTGATACACCTGACAATAATGAAGAGTGCGAACTCAGCGGTCCTGATTAACTGCCGGATAAACGTCGTATAATCTTCCAGTATTTCCGGTTTTACATGGAGAGTGGGTATATGATGATCATAATAACACCGTGCTTTCGCTCTGTCCATATCGTAACCCGACACCCATATCGGTACCATTTCACCAAGTTCATTCAAAATTTCTTCATACCTCGAATGAACAAATTTCTGAACGGTGATAGCAGGGAAGGCCCCCGAATCCGGATTTTCAAAAAGTATCCCGGATAAGTTGTTATACGCCAGCGCACCGGGTTTTGCATGAACCGCAAGCAATTCACCGGTCTTGTTATCAGTATAATACGGGGAAAGAGTGTGCCTCCACCCACCTTTGTAACTAATCCCCCCTCTCTCGGTAGCATATGATTTAACAACGGTGGTACATTGTTCCATCCCGCATAAATCGCAGGTCGCATCAGGAACCTTCACGGGTAGCAGCCTGATCCGGCGTGGGACTGCGAAAAACATCTGTGCCGGGTGAACCGTAGCGGGAGTACAGGTCTCAGTTTTCGATGCCGGTTTAAGATCGCCCAGCCATGGAAATTTATCGGCGGGTGTGTCCTTTTCGGAATTCCCCCGTTCCAGGAATATATCGTTTTCAAGGACATTGAGCCATACCGTCTCCCAGAGATTCTTCCCTTCGATAACCGTGGTCAGGGGCCCCCCGCCACGAAGACCGTTGCGGTGGCCGGCACCCCCAAAGGAGGCAGAGGTCTGAAGAGTATACAGGGCCATTGCCGCACAGGCAAGACAGATAGTCCCAACGGTCCCCCTTTTGAAAAAGATGTCCGTGTTATTCTTCTCCGCATTTTCTCCGGGCATCTCAAGCAGCAACCTTCCGATTGGCACGGGGTTGTCCGCCGATAGTGTCATGTCCTGCATGAAACAGGAGTCCCCTGTCATTTCAAAATATGGTGCAATTTGAGAGAATGAAGTCTCCAGCTCCCGGCAGCCAGGCGGATTGAATAACATTTTCCTCCACTGCTCGGGATCGGAGGGGGCAATCTGTGTCTGGGCGAGACCAATAAGAAACTGAATAAGAGTTCCATTGAAGTCGGCCCTGCACGCATCCAGCCTGATAATATCACATATCCCTTCCCGGTTAACCAGTTCGGATGGAGAAATTGTAACAGATCTCATGTACCCGGTAATAACTGGGATCCATGAATCTTTTATAAGATTTACCACCGTTCCTCCGCAAAAAAATGACATCGATTAAAAGGCATGGAAAATGAAAGAACAATTATTGATAGTTCCCGCGTAGATGGTTCCCCTAGGGGTATATCGGGATTGGAGTGTGTTAATATTATCGATTTATTCTTAACGGCGTCTCTTCTCCATGGCCGGATGCCGTTCACTCTGCCCTCACAATTGATCTTTCCCTGAGGCCTGTGGACCTGGTGCCTGGCCAGCCCGCCAAACCTAAAGCCAAGAGCCACACCATCAGTGCCTACTGTCCGCAACCGTTCGGCTTCGAGGAAGAATCTCTACTGGCGAAAACATTGAACAGAGGGCAAGAGGATCATTGGAAGATCGGATCCGGTGAAACGCAGTCATGGTACGGTCGGGGTCATGTTCTCATCCATGCTA
>JAPKXV010000185.1 GCA_026394635.1 Methanoregula sp.
GATGTATACAAGCCGGTCGAATCTTCCCGCCCGCAAAAGCGCCGGGTCCACGATATCAGGCCGGTTGGTCGCACCCATCACCACGACGTCCTTGAGCTCAACGAGCCCGTCCATTTCGGTGAGGATCTGGTTGAGGACATTGTCGCTTACATGAGAGTCGCTGGAAGTGCCGCGGGCGGGGGCGAGCGCATCGATCTCATCGAAGAAAATGATCGCCGGAGCAACCTGCCGTGCCTTTTTGAAGACCTCGCGCACCGCACGTTCGCTCTCGCCAACCCACTTGGAAAGGAGCTGTGGCCCGCGGATCGGTATGAAGTTCGCACCGCTCTCGCTTGCCACCGCCTTTGCGATCAGGGTCTTGCCGGTTCCGGGTGGACCGAAGAGGAGGACTCCCCGGGGGGGTTCAATACCCAGGTCTTCGAACTTCTGCCGGTGCGTGAGCGGGAGTTCGATTGCCTCGCGCACCTCGGTCTTTGCCGATTCCAGTCCACCCACATCCTCCCACTTCACGTGCGAGACCTCAAGCATCACCTCGCGCATCGCGCTCGGTCCGACATCCCGCTGGGCGCTCCGGAAATCCGCAGCGAGCACCTTAAGGGTATCGAGAACTTCCTGCGGGATCTCCTTTGCGTCAAGGTCGAGTGCAGGAAGATAGCGGCGCAGGGCGCGGATTGCGGCTTCGCGGGCGAGTGCGGCAATGTCGGCACCCACAAACCCGTGCGTCTGCTGGGCGAGCACGTCAAGGCTTACATCCTCGGCAAGCGGCATGCCGCGGGTGTGGATCTTCAGAATATCGATCCGGTCCGGCTCCGCGGGGACCCCAATCTCGATCTCCCGGTCGAACCGGTCGGGGCGGCGGAGCGCCGCATCGATCGCATCGACACGGTTCATTGCACCGATCACGACCACCTGCCCGCGTTCCTCAAGCCCGTCCATCATGGTGAGCAGCTGGGCAACGACCCGGCGCTCGACCTCTCCTGTAACTTCATCGCGCCTGGGGGCGATCGAGTCCAGCTCGTCGATGAAGATGATCGAGGGTGCGTTCTCCCGTGCCTCTTCAAAGACCTCACGCAACCGCTGTTCGCTCTCACCGTAGTATTTCGATATGACCTCGGGGCCGGCAATCGAGATGAAGTGCGCCCCGCTCTCGCTTGCCACCGCCTTTGCGATCAGGGTCTTGCCGGTTCCCGGGGGGCCGTAGAGGAGGACGCCCTTGGGGGGTTCAATGCCCAGCTTCTGGAAGAGCTCGGGGTGGCGCAGGGGAAGCTCGATTGTCTCCCTCAGGCGCTGGAGCTCGTCTTTTAACCCGCCGATGTCCTCGTACGAGAACCTTTTTACCCCCTCAAAGCCGGCGGCGGGCTTGTCCGAGAATTCAACGCACAAAGGGGAGCCCCAGCATGATCGGCACCGAGTCGTTAATCGTCACCGGGAAGTCGATTAGCCCGTTCATCACATGGGGATTATTCGCGATCGGGATCTTCTTGGGGAGGTCCTCGGGAGGTGCAAGGACGACCCTTTTCGCCTCAATCTCATCGTGGATCGTTGCGATTTTTACGGTATCTCCAATGCTCACGCCGGCGTTCATCCGCGTAAAATTATCGATGCGGATCTTGCGCTGGTTCCAGTCCTCCACAAGCGCACGCCAGACCTTTGCCACCGTGCGGCGCTTCCCCTCGATTACCACCAGATCTCCGGGAGATATTTTTAAAAGCAGCATCGTCTCGGGATCGAGCCGCGCCTTCCCGCCCCCCTGATCGCCGGGATACGCGGAATCCACCCTCAGTTGAACTTCAGCCATTACCTTAAAGGTCATATACGGAGGGATTTATAGGTACTGTAACGGTATGCGAATCCTCATCCTTGATCCCTTCCATGGCGCATCAGGCGATATGATCACCGGCGCCCTGCTTGACTGCGGGGCTGACCGTGGCCTTGTTGTGCGGGCGATGAAGTCCGTAGTCGGAGCGCCCAAAATCAGCACGGTCACCCGGTGCGGGATCCGGGGGATCTCGGTAAAAACCCGTGCAACCAAAAACCACCGGACTCTTCCTGAGGTGCTGGCACGGTGCGACCAGGCAGATGCACCGCCGGAAGCGCTCGCGATGGCCCACCGGGTCTTTGGACGGATCGGGGCAGCTGAGGAGAAGGTGCACGGGGCACATACGCACTTTCATGAGGTCGGGGCAGACGATGCGGTCGCGGATGTTGTCGGTGCGTGCACGGCCCTTCATTCACTGGCAGTTGACGGTGTTGCCGCCCTCCCGG
>JAPKXV010000369.1 GCA_026394635.1 Methanoregula sp.
AAAAGAAATCAAACGAACCCGTGCATCTTCCCTTGAAGGCATGACCTTTAATGCAGTGCTGGATTGGGTGCAAGATCAACCGGATGATAAAGGACACCTGACGGCGGGAGATGTTAAGGATCGGTGTGGATTAAGATCAACAACCGCAGCCACAAAGATCCTGCATGGACTTGGTTTTAAAACCGAAGTGATCCGGGAAGTGAAATTGATCCGTGCATTGGTTGTACCGGATCGGATCACTTGGAACGGTATCACCCAGCGGTATTATTTCTCTGATAATGATGATGAACTAAAATGTCCGAAACAACTGAAAGGTTCCCGTTTTGTTACAGTTGTTACAGATGTTACACTTTGGGGGGATAGGGTCTCTCCTGCAAAAAATAATAATGATATCAGTACAGCGAGTGTCCCGTGTCCACTAACTGTAACAAGTGTAACAAGTGTAACAGATCCAATTCCCGAGAAGGTGATCTGACATGGCAAAGAAATGTAGTATTTGTCAATCTCCGCACGTTTCCGATATCAATCGTGCTCTCGTGAAAGGTGGGGAAAATGGCTCATGCCGTGATTTGGCGTTACAGTATCACGTTGGGCATATGAGCCTCCATCGCCATCAAAAAGCCGGTCACATACCCGCGTCCATTGTCAAAGCAGAAGAGGCAAAAGAGATCGCCAAAGGTAACGACCTCTTGAAGTATGTCCGGGGACTTCTCGGGAAATCAGTACGGATTCTTGATAGTGCTGAGGGGTCAGGGGATCTGCGTACAGCATGCAGTGCCATTCGGGAAGCAAGGGGTTGTCTCGAGCTTTTGGGTAAGGTTACCGGGGAACTAACAGCCGTACAAACAGCCGTGCAAGTCAACGTCTCAGCACCGTCCATCATGCAGGCGCCTGAGTGGAGCGTACTGGTGAGGGTACTTTCCGGGCATCCAGAGATCCGGGCAGAGTTGGATCAGGCATTGAGCGAGGCGGGATTATGACGCTCTTTATGGTAATAACTATTATCTATGTGTCACACCGTAAAAACACACAAAAACGAGAACGATTATCATGAGCCATTATTATATAACTAAAAAATGTGTGTTTTGGGGTGGATCATGACCTGCCGATTTATTCAGGGAAAAATGGGTGAATATCGTTGTGCCTGTTCCGATCACCGTCGTTGCATCAAAGGCGGGGCAGCGCGTCAACTACTACTTACGCCCCGGTGTTTCACAAATTGGAGGAAATCATGAAACCCGGGTTCACTCTTGCAGATGAACGTAACCCTGCCCGGCGAATTGAGAGACTCAGGGAACGGCAACAACATCTTCGGGATGAAATTGTTATCAAAGAGGATCAGATTGCGATCATGGAGCACGAGATCGGGGAGGTACGCGAATGACCTCACCGCTTCGATATTTGTTAGATCCGGGGCTCTGGGTCCGGGGAGTGCTCGGTTATGAGCCCTGGCAGAAACAAACTGAGATCTTAGAATCGGTGCGGGATAACAAAGTAACGGCGTGCAAGTCATGCCACGCAGCCGGGAAGTCGTTTGTTGCGAGTGCGGCGGGGTTGTGGTATCTCAATACTCATCCGCATTCGATCGTTATCACAACAGCACCGACCGATCGCCAGGTAACCGGGATTCTATGGAAGGAAATCAGAACGGCGCATTCACGGGCAAAGGTGAAACTTCCCGGCACCTGCTTAACGAGTGATCTTAAACTGGATGACGACTGGTTTGCGATGGGATTTACGGCACCGGAGCGAGCCGGTGATAAGTTTCAAGGTTTCCATTCTGAACACATCCTTGTTATCGTGGACGAAGCGAGCGGGGTATCTCAAGAGATATTTGATGCCATTGACGGAATTTTAACGAGCGATCAGAGCCGGCTCTTACTCATCGGCAACCCGACAAACCCGGCGGGCAGGTTCTTTAAAGAATTTGCCGGTTTTGGTGCAACGAAGATCACCATCAGTGCTTATGACACTCCGAACTTTACACGGTTCGATATCAAAGAGCTGGATATTGTCAATGGCACATGGCGGGAGAAAGTAACAGGAGCCCTCCCAGTGCCCTATCTTGTGACCCCGGGCTGGGTTGCCGATCGTGTGGCACAATGGAGCACGGATAGCCCGTTATACCTCAGCAAAGTGCTTGCACAATTCCCCTCATCTGGAGACAATACGTTAATCCCGTTGTATCAGATTGAGCAGGCGATCGAGCGATGCCTCAACCCATCAGAGCCGGTGCAATTAGGAGTAGATGTTGCCCGGTTCGGAGGTGACGAGACGGTGCTTATGTTACGGCAGGGACCGAAGGCGCGGATCTTTAAGGTGTTACCGATGAGTGACACGATGGCAACGGCGGGTGAGGTTATCCGTGCAATACGAGAGACGGGGGCAACTCTCGCAAAGATAGATTCTGTGGGAGTAGGTGCAGGAACGTTTGACCGGCTGAAAGAGCAAAAACTGCCGGTTGTTGAGATGAGCAGCGGGACCAGTGCAACGGATAAAGAACGGTATGCGAATGCTCGGGCCGAATGGTGGTGGACACTACGATCGCGTTTTGAATCCGGTGATATTGATATCCCGAATGATGAGGCGCTGGTCACACAGCTATCAGGGATTCGGTATAAGGTGACAAGCAAGGGCCAGATCCTGATCGAGAGTAAAGACGAGATGAAGAGGCGGGGCGTACCCAGTCCGGATCGGGCTGATGCTCTCATGCTGGTCTTTGGGATGAGCACCCGGGAGCGCGGGTTCGGGCGCGGGGGCGTATTCTCACGCACGAGCATACCGCAGTCTGGGAGCTGGGGAGAAATGGATCGTAACAGTGTTACGGGTCATGATTCGGCGTGGTTGATGCACCGATGAACTCAATTGTGATTATAGGTGGAAAAAATGACGAATGACAAGAAAAGCAAAGTGAAGCATCCCATCCGGGAATATCTCAATATGACGTATTCTTGCTGGAGTGCGATCAACGGCATTGTTAAACGAACAACCGAGGACAGCCAGACGTGGGGTGAGGTTCTTATCACACTCTCACAAAACAACGAACTCGCAGGAGTGGAATACGTTTTGGCAGGTGGAATATTTGCCGAGAGGATGTTCCGAAAGATCCGGCAAGTACCCGAGGGGGCGGGGCTGTCTTTTGCGGGTATTCCTGTTCAAATGAACAGTATCAGAAATCGTGTAGCGGAATTCCCGGTGAACAAAACGCTCGAAGTGGTGGAATTGACAGGAGACGAACTCGCAAAAATCCGTTCGATCGTCCGGCATCAACCAAGGACGGGCACGCATATTGCAGAAATGTTGTCGAAAGTCTACTCGGGGCTTACGGATGCACGTCCCCAGGCTCTTGTGTGTGCCGGATTTCTGGGGGCATCACAGTCTTTGCTCGAAGCATCGCACGGTAACAGATATACCGTTTTTGCGGGAACGGATGCGGAGTGGTGCGAGGCGGTGACATCGTGAACGCTCTTAAACCGCGTCCGGCGGGTGAGCGACCTAACGACAATATTTATGGCGCGAGCGAAACCGAACACAGTCGGCAGGCTAAGCGGATAGCCGATATGGCAGTAAGCGTATCACTCACCATGCCGGACCCGCTTGTCGGATTAATGCTGAACGTGGTATTTGTTTGTCACGGGGTAGTTGAACGGTTCTCACTGCATACATCATCCCAGCGGCACGAGCTAACAGATAAGTTGTGGGAACTCCTGCCGGATGAAGGTGAACATCGGACGGGCAAGCTTACCGGCGACTTGATTGACGAGATTTTAAAATTATGGTTTATGCGGATAAATGCCGGTGCCGGGGTACAACCATGACACGGCAGCACCGGCAGAAAAAGGGCGATGACGTAACACAGAACCGGTCTCCGGTTCTTTCCGGGAATGTGTCACCGAGCCCCATCCCTTTTTTACGGGGTGAATGAGATGGCGATCACTGTCGTTTTGGAAATTCCGGACGCCGGACTCATACGGTTTTGCATCGCTCAAGCAAGAGGCCGTCGAACCGAGGATGTAATTATCGAACTATTGACGAAGGGCGCGGTGATCTCCGGGTATTCCCCAAAGTAAAAATAACGGTTTTTACCATAGGCCGTTAATATTTTTTTTATTTGGCAGATGAACAACAGAATTGAGGTGTAAAAAATGGAACCTGAACAAGTAGGGGTTAAACCCATACACCGGATTGTCAACGGTCCGGTAACCGTACTATTTGATGAGAGCATGCCGTACCGGAAAATCGGATGGATTCTGAAAGATATCGGATCGGACCTTGAACGGATCGGCAGCGAATAATATTCTCTCTTTTTCTTACCAGGGCACACGGGCACAGAGAGAGTAAACTAATCTTTTTTTATTCGTTTTTCTTGAAAAAAATCGACCAGTTTGTTGATGATCATATCGTAAGACTCATTCTTTTTTCCCAGCTCAACAAGCCTATCTCTTGTGCTCATTTGGATCTTAATACTCGTCTGTGGCATCTGTTCAATGGTTCCTTCAGTATTCATAATTATCTAATTGTCATACCAAAGAGTATGCATTATTACCTATGGATACCAAGTATCCATTACCACTTCGTGATGGTGAGTAAAGGAAAGAATCGGAATTTTCTCTCATGACCGATGAGGATGCGTGAGATCATGAAAATAACAGCGGAACAACTCAAAACAGTGGATCAATATCCATCGGTGAAGCGTATTCCATTGCGACCGATCGATGGTGTCAAACCCCGGGATCCGGATGACTATGAGAGATGGCAGCGGTAAGGGTGGCAACCCCCGGCGCTGACTCAATGAATTAAGGAGGGGAAAAAAGTATGGCGAAATTTTGTCATAAATGCGGAACTCAAGCCATTGATGATGAATCTGTTTTCTGTACCAAATGTGGTACGCAATATATCCAAAACATCCCGGAAAAAAAGGACGATGTTTGTCCAAAATGCGGAACTAAAATTCTCGATAAGCAATCTGTTTTTTGTAACAAATGTGGTTCTCAAGTATCCACAATCTCACCTGTAACAGATCAACAAGTAGACGAACAGCCAGTGGTAGCCCAGCCCATAATCAAAAGGAAAAGGTGTCCTGCATGTGGAGTCCCCTTTGTAAATGAAAACAAATATTATTGTGATTCGTGTGGAGCGTATCTTCGTGGATCCAGTCCCATAAACCTCCCCCAATCAAAAAAAGTGGTTACACCTGATAATAGATCCACCCGAAGAAATGTTGACGTGAAAAGTCCTTTTTTAGCTGTATTACTTTCGTTTTTTATTCCAGGAGCTGGGCAGTGTTATACAGATCAATGGTGGAAGGGAATCGCCCTGTTTATATTTGGGTGTTTTTCGGCAGTCCTATGCATTATTGTCATTGGAATTTTCCCACTCATCGCAATATGGCTATACAGCATGTACGATGCATATCGTGCCGCCAATAGAATCAATGGAGATTTTGTAGACGTAAATGGTACTTACAATAAACAAAATATTCAACAGAACACTCGTCCTAAAAAATCTGGAGTAAATCTCGGATTGGTGATCATTGGTGCAGGTGTGCTTTTATTTATTGTGTTGATTGCAGTTGCTATATTATCGCAATCGGGAAATCTAACCAGTTTTTCTTTGAGAAATAGTGCTACTGATACGACAATCACAACCAAAGATCTGAGTTCGATGGCATTAACGATAAATGATTTCCCCACAGGATGGAAAATGAGTTCAACAATTTCATCAAATTCAACTACATATCATAATCAATTCTCCAACGTTGGTGATATCTTTGATGCGAGTGTAGTCTATCTCAACATGTTTAAATATGATACAATCGATGAGGCAAAAACTCAGTATAATTCCAAAAAGGGAAAAATCACAACGGTGAAAGTTGAATCTGTCAATCTCGGTAACGAAGGTTTTGGTTACATAGATTCACATTCAGAATTTGTTGTGTTTCGAACTGGCAATATAATCACACAAGTACAATATGGCGTCTATGGATACATGGGTTTATACCCAACATTAGATTCCCTGAATGATGCAAAACTTTATGCCGAAATTGTAGCAAAAAGAATAAAATGATTCTATCTTTTTTCACATTTTATATCATAGCCGCACTTTTCCGCCGCTTCATAACTATGCTTGCGGCACCACCAACACCATGAACACCGAGAAGACCGGGAAGAGGTTGCTAAGACGGCGGGGATCACCTATCCAGCACTGACGGCAACCCTCACCATTGCGTTTCTGTGGGCGTTTCTCAGCGCTGATGGGTGGAAGGTATGGGATAAATGGAAATCCTATCATTATTATCTTTGTAGAAGTTATCTAATATCATGCAGGATGATCAAGATAAATATTCAATATGGCTCAAAGAAGTGTCTCATATTCCTGATATTTTGAACCTTACCAGAAAAATTGCCGAATATGAAGAAGAATATTTCTCGGATTTAACGCTTAACAATTTCGTAGAATTGTGCGATTATGATGATCAAACGGATACATTGTCATTATTTGGGTATCCCCAGTGGACAGTCTATATCATACCAGATGAAGATCCTGATCTGGATGGTTATTCTGCTGGTCTATGCAATTACGATAAAGAAACCGGTGATTATCGTATCACAATCTCGGAAAGCCACAAAAACGAGATCACAACAATCCTCCATGAGATGATACATGCTTATGCGTTTGTCATCGAAGATTCAAACCCTATAGCCGGGCAACTTTTATCTATTCACCTGTATGACAAGTTATATTCAAAAATCCCGAATTTAAAAGACATTCTGTATCTGATTGGGAACCGGGATTTGCGGGAGTTGACATTTAATTCAAGTCACGGCACGACACTATTTCTCTTAAAATCTTTTGACCTTGATTTAAGGCTCGGGTTGCCTTTGGGATCTGTATTGGCTTATGGGAAATCAGAAAGGATACAAGGTCTCATTGAGCAAATAAAAACTACTGGAGAAACGAAGATCAAATTAGTGTGGGAACGCATGCCGGGGTAATAAAAGCCTCACCATTGCGCTGTACGGGCATCCCAGCGGTCTTATGTGGGAATGTGTTCATGGCAAACATTAATCATAGGATGAGGGTATGATTAAACATGAGAAACCGGTCCTTCGCTTTGATGATAGTTTTGATGACTTTTTTAGTTATTCTCTCTGTAGGTATCGCAGGGTGTCTTCAAGGAACAATTACCGCGTCCACACCTCCAACAACATATCAACAACCATCAAAGGTCTCTACAGTGTCAACATACTCTCAAACAACGTCTTACCCC
>JAPKXV010000177.1:0-3560 GCA_026394635.1 Methanoregula sp.
ATTTTCCCGGATTGTCGGGAAGTACCGTCTCGAAGGAAATAGTGCGAAGGGGATACTCATGAAGTCAATGGGATCCTGCGCCTGGGAAGCCGCAGATCTCAGTCCGGTGCAGATCATCGTGATCGAGGACTCATAGGAAATACTCAATGAAATCAGGTAATATAACCTCATCACACCTACATCTCTTGTAAGGAGAGACACTATGGTGGAATTCAGGCTGGAAGACTCGGACAAACATGAAAAGGCGGATAAGAAGCGCGAGGATCTGAAGGGAAAAGTCCTGGACCTCAGGAATCTTGTCAATTATGCCGAGGGCACGGTGGCAAGCCGGATGATCATCTCAAGAAAAGCCGGCAACATCACGCTCTTCTCGTTCGATGAGAACGAAGGCCTCTCAGAGCACACTGCACCGTACGATGCAGTTGTCACGATCCTCGAAGGGGAGTGCGAGGTTTGGATTGCGGGGCAGACTCAACGAATGAAGGATGGCGAGACGATCATCTTTCCGGCAAACGTCCCGCACGCACTTTCCGCGATAACAAAATTCAAGATGAGCCTGACGATGATACGGGAGTGAAACGATGGGCGGGGATGACAAGGACGGGTACTACTGCTCGATCTGCGGGGGCATCCCGCCCGACAAGATCAAGACAAAGATGATCCTTGTGGACGGGAAAGAGACCGGCATCGACCAGATGGACTGGATCCTTTCGGAAGTAAAAAAGCTGAAACTTTCCGATGACGCCACGATCATGGATGAGCTCCTGAAGCGGACGCAGGCGCTCAACTACGTGCCGACAAAAAAGAAGGAGGTGTATGGGGTGGCGTTGCTGGAAGAGTATAAAAAATTCTTAACGGAATCTGAATAATTGCAGTCATTTTTAATCATTCATTCAGCGGTTCATTGCAGTCCTCGGTTTGTTTGGTCGGTTCAGTCCACATCACGACCTCCTCCAACCTCACGATCCAAATCTTGCTCCGTTTGCCAAAATAAGCGCTATACGGTCTTTGAATTTTCATGTAGTTTATTGGCGTTATCGTTCCAGTGGAAACAGTGTCCACGCCGACAGAAAATATTGTTTATATGGGGTATTTTGGCAAAATAAGCGTTTTTATCAGGATAAAACCGTGCAATTTAGCAGCGTTTTAAGGCCTCGTATGTTTTACCTGATGTCTATCCGTTTTTCAGATTATCGTATCACAGAAACACGCTGGGGCCCTCTTTTTCCGGGGTCCGGATAGTGGGGTTAAAATGGGTATTTTGACAAAATAACCAATTATTGTTGAATTTACCCTCACCTCGGGAGGAGCAGGGCATGATCCGGACACTTACACGATCGGAAGCCGTACCCGGGGTTTTTATACGAGCAGGGTTCACCATGCATTGAGAATTTCACATGACCGCAAAACCCGATCCCCTCCGCGTTGCAGCTGCGGTGATCCTTGGCATTATCACCGGTGGAATCATTTTCCTCTGTGTCACCCTGTTCATCGGCATGCTCAATGACATGGCCCACATGAACATATCGGTCAGCACGAACGTGGTGGAAAATATCTTCAGCGCAGTCCTGCTGGCGGTGTTGATCGTCGCCTGCGTTGCCGGCTTTTACTGGAAGGTCGCCGCAACGCCCCCGTCAGAGCCGGTCGAGGAAGACTGAGCCGGTATGGAAAAGAACCCGCTGCTCATCCAGCACCTTACCGCGGCAGATTACCATGCTGCACCGTTCACGACCGTCATCCTGCCGCTCGGTTCGCTGGAGAGTCATGGCCCGCACCTGCCGTTTGCAACCGATACCCTGACGGCGTACCAGATCGCTCTCGAAGTCGCAGCTCGGATCCCCGGGACTGCCGTGCTCCCGCCGCTCAATTATGGCATGAGCGAGTACTACAAGGAGTTCCCGTTCACCGTTTCGCTCCAGCCGGAGACCGAGATCGCTGTCATCCGCGATATCATCGAATCAGTGTACCGCGAGGGGATCCGACGGGTTTTCATTATGAACGGTCACGACGGCAACATCCCCTTGATCGAGATTGCTGCCCGGCAGGCAAAAGTTGCACACCCGGATTTTATGATTGTCGGCCTCGATGCATGGTGGAACACCCTGCTCCCTTTGCTCCCCGCGGGGTTCTTTGAAGTCTGGAACGGTTGTGGCCATGGGGGTGAGGGGGAGTTCTCCATTTCGCTTGCCCTCTTCCCCGAACTCTGCCAGCCGGAGCATGCAAAGGGTGTCGTCCCTGATCTTCCGGCACATCTCGATGTCAAGTGGAGGTTTTCAGAGATTACCAATACCGGCGCATCAGGTGACCCGACAAAGGCATCACGGGATAAGGGGCTTGTCATGAAAGAGACACTGGTTGGTATGATCGCTGAAGCGCTCATGACGCTGGATAGATGCAGCTGGGATTATCGCTCGGCGGAAGTGAAAAGGGCCTCAGGTCCGGATGCCTGAGATCCACGCCGGTCAGTCCAGCCATCCTTTTCTTTTCCATTCTTCGTATTCCGATGTCCGGAAGTCGCGGTTTGCTTCCACGATGCTTTTGAAATATGCCCGGTTGCCTGCAATTTCTGCTTCTTGTTTTGGATCGGGAAAACCATGCCGGATCGCGCCGGCAAGTTTCCTTCCCAGCGCCCGGGCCTCCGGTTCCGCACGATCGATCGCGCCGGCATCTCCCTGCGTTGCGATGCCGATTCCGCCAACCGAAATAACGCCAAGGTAGTTGAGCACGTGCTCGAGGTATGCGACAACTTCGGTACCGCCCGAATCGTACGTCGTCGCCACACCGCAGCCATATTTTCCGGTCAGCAGCTGGTAGTGGATCGCGTCCGCCAGCCGGTCAAAGAAGATCTTCATCTGACCGGTTACGTTGTCGATATACACGGGTGATGCGAACACAATCCCGTCTGCCTCCTTCATGCGTGCGACAAGTGCCGGGACATCGTCATCGTACACGCAGGTACCGGTCAACGTACAGCCCTCGCAGGCAGTGCAGGGTGTGACCCGGAAATCGCACAGGTCAATCATCTCTGTATCCGCGCCGGCGTCTGCCGCTCCTTCCAGCACGAAGCCTGTGAGCCTTCGCGTGCCGCTCCGGATTGTCCGGGGGCTCCCGTGGATTGCGAGGATCTTCATGGCGGGGTCGGTCTCCAGTACAGGATTATGTGTCATCATGCTTATTCCTGTGGCACAACTCTCTGGACAGATAGGAATGTATGTTCCTTCACAACCCTTTTGTACGAAGAGCAGGATAGTTCCCCTCACACTATAACCGGCCCGGAGGAACCCATGCCCGAACCCGAAAAGAAGAGAGCAGAGCTGAAAATATCTGGCATGCACTGTGCCACCTGTGCCATAAATATCGAGGAATCCCTTTCGCAGCTCAATGATGTCGTAAAGGCGCAGGTGAACTTCGGCACCGACACAGCGCACGTCGAATTCGATCCGGCAACCGTGAAGCTGTCCGATCTTGAAAAAGCGGTAAATGACGCCGGTTACGACGTCATCAACCGGCAGGCGACGATCAAGGTTGGCGGGATGATGTGCGCCACCTGCGTTGAGACG
>JAPKXV010000177.1:3668-5027 GCA_026394635.1 Methanoregula sp.
GAGAGCATCACGGCGCTTGCGGATATGAAAAAGGCAATCGAGGACGCCGGCTACCAGTACCTCGGGCTCTCTGAGGAAGTGAGCGAGGAGGCGGAGCAGAAGATCCGGGAAAAAGATCTGCGGGAAAAGTTCCTCCGGTTCTCGATGGGGTTTGCCGTCTCCATCCCACTGATGCTCGCCATGTGGGTCCCGCTGCCCATTCCTATGCACACGCTCCCGTACGTGATGCTCATTGTGGCAACTCCGGTCTTTGTCTACGTTTCGTACCCCATCTTCCGCGCCTCATGGATCGCGCTCTCCCACAAAACGCTGAATATGGACGTCATGTACGCGATGGGGATCGGCGTCTCGTTTGTAGCATCGGTCATGGGCACATTCTCGATCGTTCTCACCCATGAGTTCATGTTCTACGATACCGCGATCATGCTCGCCTCGTTCCTCATGCTCGGACGGTATCTCGAAGCCCGGGCAAAGGGGAGGACTTCGGACGCGATCAAAAAATTAATCGGGCTCAAGCCAAAGACCGCGATCATCATCCGCGACGGGAACGAGTCCGAGATCCCGGTTGAAGATGTATCTGTCGGGGATATCGTGATCGTGAAACCGGGCGGGAAAATCCCAGTTGATGGCGAGGTGGTAGCCGGCGAGAGTTACGTGGAGGAGGCGATGATCACGGGCGAGCCGGTGCCGCCCCTGAAGTCGAAGGGGAGCCGGGTCGTTGCCGGAACCATCAGCCAGAATGGCGTCCTCTCGGTCAAAGCGACAAAGGTCGGGAAAGAGACGGTGCTCGCCCAGATCATCCGGCTCGTAGAGGAGGCGCAGGGGAGCAAACCCCCCGTCCAGCGAATCGCGGATGTGGCGGTCACGTACTTCATACCCGTTGTGCTTGTGATTGCATTTGCATCGTTTGCGGTCTGGTATCTCGTATTCCACAGCACGCTGCTCTTTGCGCTGACGGCGCTTATCTCCGTCCTCGTGGTCGCCTGCCCGTGCGCACTCGGGCTTGCGACGCCGACTGCGGTGACAGTGGGCATCGGGCGAGGGGCGGAGCTGGGCATCCTGATCCGGAACGGCGAGGCGCTTGAGATCGCAGAGAAGGTTACGACCGTCGCCGTGGACAAGACGGGCACACTGACGCGGGGAAAGCCGGAAGTGACCGATCTTGTCCCGTCCGGCCTCACCGAACAGACCCTCCTCTCTTTCGCCGCAGCAGTCGAGAATAACTCGGCCCACCCGCTGGCGCAGGCCGTTGTGAGGAAGGCAAAGGAGCGGGGTGCAAAGAGCGAACCTGCGGAGCATTTCACCACGTTCGGTGGTAAGGGGGTAGCGGCAACGGTGCTTGCCGAGGCTGTGCTGGTC
>JAPKXV010000163.1 GCA_026394635.1 Methanoregula sp.
GCTGATCAAATACCTCATCAGGGAAAAGAATGTCCCGCGCCTCGACCTGAACTACCCGAAATCCGAGGAAGAGGGGGTACGGTTTGTGGCAGCGATCAAACGGTTCCTCGCAGAGCAGGGAGGCGGGAAATGACCGCACCGGTGCGGATCGCCCAGCTCTCCTGCGGCCCGGAGTACTCCGGCGTCCAGCAGGAGATCAATTCGGCGGCAAAGTCCGTGAACGGGGAGATCTTCTTCCCCGATATCGCGCTCAAAGATATCATAAAGAACTTCAACGAGTTCGGGCTTGACGTGCGGAGCCCCGACCTCAAGCTCGCGATAGCACGGGCAAAGGTGCTTGTCGAGGGGCGCGTGGATGCCGATGCCATCTTCATTGCCACCTGCTTCCGGTGCGCCGAGGCGGCGATCGTGAGAAACGAGCTCCGCCGGTATATTCATAACAACTCGCGCCTGCCGGTTGTGAGCTATTCATTCACGGAAAGGACGACCGCGGGGACGCTCCTCACCCGCATGGAGGCGCTCACAACGATCGCACGCCGGAGGGCACTGCTCGCCCGCGAGACGCAAAGCGGGCTCACGCTGGGCGTTGACTCGGGATCATCGACGACAAAAGCCGTCGTCATGAAGGATAACCGGATCGTGGGCACCGGCTGGCAGCCCACCACCGAGGTTCTCAACAGCGCCCGGGACGTGATCGAACATGCGCTCACCGAGGCGGGGATCCGGAGGGACGAGATCGAGGCCGTCGGCACCACGGGATACGGCCGGTTCCTCGTGGGCAAGGATATCGGGGCTGACCTTATCCAGGAGGAACTGACCGTCAACTCGAAGGGTGCGGTGTATCTCGCTGACAAACAGCATGGGCCGGCAACGGTGATCGACATCGGCGGGATGGATAACAAGGCGATCTCCGTGCAGGACGGCATCCCGGGGACGTTCACCATGGGCGGGATCTGTGCGGGCGCGAGCGGGAGGTTCTTGGAGATGACCGCAAAACGCCTTGGTGTCGATATCACGGAACTGGGGCCACTTGCCATGAAAGGGCTCGGCAAAAAGGTGCCGATGAACAGCTACTGCATCGTGTTCGGGACCCAGAGCCTGGTCAACGCACTGGCCGCGGGCAGCACCCGGGAGGATGTCGCGGCTGCCGCCTGCCATTCCGTTGCCGAGCAGGTGTTCGAGCAGCAGCTGCAGGAGATCGATATCAAGGAACCGGTCATCATGGTCGGCGGGACATCGCTCATCGAGGGGCTCGTGTACGCGATGGGAGAGCTGCTGCAGACCAAGATCATGGTGCCGCCCCACTCCCAGTATATCGGGGCCGTGGGATCGGCGCTGCTCGCAAGCGGGTTCATTAAGGAAGGTTAGATGCAGTCGGTTGAGTACTTCGAGGTTGAGTGCCCCGAACCGCTGGGCGGGGAGTACTACAATCAGATCGCAAACGATGTGCTCCTCGACCATAACCTGATCCGGGTGGTCCATAAACTCCATATCTATGTCGACCCCGGTCTCCCGGTCTTTGTGGCGGTCGGGGTGCTCCACAAGATCACAACCCTTGTCAGGGTGCGGGACTTTGCGGCGGTAAACCCGCTCGCAGGAAAGATCGTGCTGGTCCTTGCCAACGAGACGTACCTCGCCCCGATGCTCAAAATTTTTTTACAACGGTTTGGGCAGGACCATGTCGAGCAGGCGGACAGGTTCACGGTGATTTTGCGGGATGTCTCCACCGACGCAAGGGAGATCGAGGAGATCATCGTTGCCGACCCCAGCGAATCGGTGTATAAGGACCTCATTTACGCGTTCAGGTGCATCGCCCCTGAAGGGTTCCGGGTACGGCGCGAATCCTACGTGAAGAGTAAATTCTATTTTGTTGCAAGCGAGGACACGCTCACAGCGGATGTGGACGCGCTGCTTCAAGCGAAGTTTGCCCTTATGGGAGAGGTGATGCCATGATCCTTGTCCCCATCACCTACCGTGGCGGCATATACCGGAACAACGAGATCGTGGACCTTATCGAGGATATCGGGGGATACATTGTCCAGAAGCACGTGATCGCGTCTGAAGTCGTGCTCCTGTGCTTCATGCCCCAGGACGATGTGGAGATCCTCCGCGCCGCTGCAAAACCTCTCGGGGGTGAAGTGACCGATTCCCCGCTCGTGGGCACCGAGATCGCCGTGGTGATCCCGAGCCTTGAGATCCACCACCTCCCGCACCCTGCCTGCGATATCGCAGAGTACCTGCGCCGGCTCGGGGCAAAGTCCAACATGGTCGGGCTTGCACGGGGCGTGGGCAAACGGATCGCCGCACTCAATGACGAGGAGCGGGACGTGATCAACGAGCACGACCTTGCGGTGTACGTGCTGGGCAACTTCGAGAAGTGCATCGAGCACAAGATGCCGGTCCTGCGCCGCGGGATTGAGGCCCCGATCGTGCTCTGCGGTGCACCGGACACGGAGGCACTCCAGCGGTGCTGCGACCCGCCGGTTGACGGGTACATCGGCAACGTGGGCAGGTTCATGCACCGGACAAAAGAGACCGAGGAGATTACCAAGCTCGATGAGATCGTCAGCGAGATAACACGGGTCCTTGAAAAGAAGCGTATCAGCATAGCAAAGGACCCGCTCTCGGTCTCCCCGGCACGCCTGATGGACTTAATCAGGGAGCAGGTGCCGGAGATCCATACCGTGACATCCCCGACACCGCTGACCGTCCAGATGAGCGGGCTGCGGGTAAAGCTCCCGTACGATTCATTTGCCGAAAAGATCCGCAGCATCGGGATCGAGGACGGGATAACGATCAGGGATGTTGCCGATCTGAGCCCGTCACGGATGCGGGATTACATCCTGGTGCGGATCCGTCCTTTCTCTGAGACCAACGTGGTGGTGTGATGATGAAGAAAACAAAAATGGAATTTGAAGAGCGGCTGGCCCAGATTGTCGCACAGGGTGCAGATGTCACCGCACAGCAGTGGATGAAGGTCATCGAGGAGGATTACGGGAAAGTCCCGCTCATATTCAAGCGGATGGGGGAGCGGCCCGAAGTGCTCATCTCCCACCTGCTCTACAAGGGAACCGTTGCGCAGACGAGCCCGCTCGACCCGAAGTACGTGGAGCTGATCAGCATGGCTGTCGGAGCAGCGCTCAAGTGCCCGCACTGTACCGGGTACCACATGGTGGCAGCACTCAAGATGGGGGCGACACGGGAGGAGATCCTTGAAGTTATCCTGATTGCCGGCATGATCTCCAACTCGTCGGTGCTCGCAAACGCCTACCGGATCTTTGATGAGAAGGTGGAGCCGTGCATTCCCTGCGAGACCAAAGTCGTGAGCCGGACGGTTCCGAAGAAAAGGGCGGGACCGAAGAAAGGGAAGTAAGGCGAAAAGCCCCTTTTTAAACGGTCCTCATCGGGCGTTTGTTAGATCGGTTAAGAGCGTGCCGGGCTTTTTTCGCGCTCATAATTTTTTACCGGAAAATTTTTGGCCGTTAATTCTTTGCGCACC
>JAPKXV010000464.1 GCA_026394635.1 Methanoregula sp.
GAGACCCAATACGGTCGTGGAAGGTGGAATACCAGTTTCAGGGCGGCATCCAATCCAATGCAGAGTCCTAACAAAACCGCAAGCCGCACTCCGAACTTCGGGTGCAGACCCAGGTAGACAACAGAGGTGATGATCAGATACCAGAGCACCGTGTCAGCTACTACCCCTTGGACAAAAAAACTGGTGACGAGCGGGGAAATATTCTGGGCTGCCGCGTTTATTCCGGGATCCAGAAAAAATGAAAAATCCATAATATTATGCAATTTTAAAAAAATATAAATATTAAGCTCTGTTGAAACGTACATGAACAGAAGTTCATACCCAAACCATGAAAATCAAACATTCAGACTTTGTTTTGGTGAGATTGGTTAACGCAACTTAATTGATTTTAATAGGTGGAAAAGTCCAAGGTAATTCGGGTGTATTAGCCTCATAGAGAAATTGCTTTGTGTCAGGAAGGTATAATGTACGTTTTTGGGAGAGAGAAAATACCTGTCAGATGTGAAAATACCTGTCAGATGTGATCTGTGACTTCCCGATCCTTTGAGAGCGCCCGCTGGTGCGTCCCGGGGGGCAGATCTCGTACCTGATCGATGTGAAATGCACCAGCAGATCGAAGGATGCCCTTATTTTGCCCTGCGGTATTTTCCAGATCCGCCTGGTAACCTGCAATAGCGTACCTTTTTCGTCCTGGGATCTGCCACCGGCGATCCGGTTCCGGATCCTGATCAATCCCCCGGAAGTACGGACGCAAATAGACGCTCATGGGCGGTCGATCTCTCTGAAAACAGGTTGGGGCAGGCTGAAATGAAAGGAACCCTTTGTTTTCCGGGTCAGCCTCTGTCGGAGCGCATATGACCGCCGTCGGTAAAAATGCGTAGACCCGGGCACCCTCATCCCGGCTGCGACGGCAGATCCAGTGTGAAAAGATCTGCAATCTCGGGGCGGGAGCAGGGTGAAGGAATGGTTAATATTACCAGGAACCTGTTTTGATCAGAATCCCATTTACCACTCCAGTATCCTGCACCCGCTGGGGTTCCCGGGAAAAAGAAGGGAGAACCGTAAAGATGAAAGGTCGCTCTCTTTTAACAGTCGTTCTCTCGAACTGTTCAAGACTTTCTTTGAACTGCACAAGCATCTGTTCCTTTTCAGGTCCGGGGAGGTAGCTGTACCGGATGCTGTTTATGTTGATCGTACGGATATCCTCATAACTCAGTTCGGGATGCTGGAGCATGAGCCTGACATACTCCCCGGACAGGTCGGTCCTCTCAATTCCCTGATCATCTGTGGCAATCACAACCGGTACATGGTGATTCAGGTAGACAGATACCGGGTGGTTATGTCCACTGATATTGAGTATCTGCTCGTTACTGGTAAGGAGGATCTCAACGGGAATATCCCGTCTGGCCATTTCAGCGAGTGTCCCCTGCCAGTCATCTTCTTCCCTGATATCGACCCCGTGACCGATCCGCGAGGCATTTCCGGTATAAACCGCATCGGTTATATGGAACCGGAGGTCTTCCTGCGGGGCAAGCCTGGGAGTCAGCTCACCGGCATGGAGGGAAACAGAGACCTGGGGATAGACCGAGGCAAGGTACGATACCATCTCCATGTGGAGGTGGTAATCGGTCCGGGAATAATAGGCAGCCTCATCGCCAACAAGGTTGATGCCGACTACTACTGGGGACCGGTCAGCGATCTCAAATGCCTAGAGAAGGTCGGCAAAGACCTCTTTTTTCGGATTAAACCGGAGTGTCTCATAGATATACCGTACGGTCACATTCTTTCCTGCCGGGTCCGCGAGTTCCCACGATTCCTTGTCATAGGATGCCTGTGTCCGGACTTTCCTGTCGCAGATCTCATCGAGCCCCGCATCGAGGAGGTTCTTTCGCATCACGCTGAAGTTGTCATCCCAGTCTACTCCTGATGCGATCTTTTTTACCTGCTCCGGGTCGGTCTGGGATGTCATAAGCTCAAGGTACAGGATATTCTCGTCCGCAGCCCGGTTGCGGATCGTAGCTATGACTTCACTGTTGTAATACGTTACCGGGTCGATCAGGTCGAATGCCCTGAAGAACAGGTCGTGTTCCGATTGGTTACCCGGAGAATAATCCCGCATAGACCAGTCTCCGACCAGCATGTCATACAGGGTTGCATTGCTGTATGCGGCATGGACCGGGACAACGGTCAGCGGCGATTGTATACCGGATGGCTGCCCGGTTGCGGGATCAAAGAGCTGCCCGGTTGCGGGATCCACAAGGAGATTGTGACGGGCTGCGATATCGATTATGTCCTCGGCATATACGCCTCCGGAGAGGTGGGTGTGGATATCCCCGCCTTTGGGCATTGCATGGAAAAATACCCGAATCTCTTCGGGATTGGAACGGATAGATTCAAAGTAACTGGAGACAGCGACGATATCGTGATCCGATGAGAACGGGTTTGTAAAAAAAGGGATAGTTGTTGAACCGGCGGGAGAACACACGGTAAGGGCAATTATGAACAGGAGGACGAGGAGAGTCTTGCCCGGCTTCATGGACGCACCAATAAAAATCCCTGATAATTTTGTAACATCATCAGTTCCGGATTATTGTTTATTGGTATTCCTCCAGTTATCGGGTTGCTTATATTCAGTACTCACCAAAAAAAAGTTATTTCTTTCTCATCACCAGCACAAGCCCTTCCAGTCCGATCGCCCCGATCGCCGCGAGTGGCAGCATACCTGCCTTCGTGGTTGTCGGCACTGGGGAAGTCGTTGGTGCCGTTGTTGGCACCGGGGTCAGCGCTTCATCCGGTCGTGTCGTCGTTGCCGTACGGAGATTAGTCTGCGCCGCGCTGATTGGTGGCACGACCTTGACTACGTAAACAGAGATCGCCTGGGGTCCGGTCATACCCTCCTTGCCCGGGCAGGTTGTGGATAATGCCTGTCCTTTGACAAACGTAACTGTCACGCTCGAACCATCGTTTCTTGCATTATAGGTGAACGATTCACCGGGCTTGAGTTCTTTTGCAAAAACTGCCTTTCCCTCGCTCTTTAC
>JAPKXV010000300.1 GCA_026394635.1 Methanoregula sp.
AGCAGGGAACTGATGTAACCGGACTGAAGGCAGCATTCGCATCCGGCAACATGGCGGACGTGAAGAACTGGATGGATAATAACCGGCCGGTGCAGTCTGGCAGACCTGAAGGATCCGGACATCCGGGATTTGACCTGACGAACGTAACCTGTCAACAGGAGATGCTGAGCCGGTTTGCACAGCAGGGAACTGATGTAACCGGGCTGAAGGCAGCATTCGCATCCGGCAACATGGCGGACGTGAAGACCTGGATGGATAACAACCGTCCTACACACCCCGGCTGGCAACCGCATCCCCGGCAACAGGATACACCATCTTCATCATAGTACACCTCAGGGGGATGCACACCCCAAATGCTCTTTTTATTTCTTCATTCCGAAGCTACCGGGTGAGAGGAGACCATCAACCTTTTTATTTTCCGCCCGCAAGAACAACCTATGAAACTTCTTGCATTCAACGGCAGCCCCCGGAAAAAATGGAACACGGCACAACTCCTTGAGCATGCGCTGGAAGGCGCGGAGTCAGAAGGGGCAAAAACAAAACTGTACCACCTGTATGACCTTGACTTCACGGGCTGCATCAGCTGTTTTGCGTGCAAGCGGATCGGCGGAAAAAGATACGGGCACTGCGCAGTGAAAGACGATCTGGCACCGATCCTTGAAAAGATCGAAAAAGCCGATGCAATCCTGATCGGCTCGCCCATCTATCTCGGGATCACGACCGGTGTCACGCGGTGCTTCCTGGAACGGCTCATCTACCCGTACCTGGTCTATGATGCGGAGCGTTCCTCGCTGTTTCCAAAAAAAATCAAAACTGCCTTCATCTACACGGCCGGGGCTACGGAGGATATGGTCAAAGAGATGGGCATGGACCGGAACGCCAAGGGTACAGAGATGGTAATGGAGAGGACCTTCGGGTCGTGCGAGTCCTTCTTTGTCACCGACACGCTCCAGTTCGATGATTATTCGAAATTTGTGGCCACCCGGTTCGATACGGAGGCAAAGAAGAAACGGCACGAGGAGCAGTTCCCGCTGGACTGTAAGAAGGCCTACAAACTCGGGGCCCGGCTGGTCAGGAAGGAAAAGTAATTTTTTAAAAAAGGTTGGGGTGAGTGGGATCTGTCTCTTTGTGGTTATTGCCCGATGTGACTGCCGTCACAGAACGGCTTGTTTCCCGATCTCCCGCACCGGCAGAGCGTGACCCGGTTCCGGACCTCGTAGGGCCTGCCATCGGCTGATACTACCGGTATGCCGCCGCGGACCCAGAGCGGCCCGTGCTCCCCGCGTGACGGGTACTCGATGACGACAATGGACTTTTCCAGTCCGGGCTCGATTGCTTTCCCGGTGGCATTATCGTACACGACCAGGCGCCCCGAGGGGCAGTTGCAGGCCTCCTCGATAGCGATGTCCCGGGCCCCGGGATTTGCGGATTGCCTGACAAGGTTCCAGATACCGCCGGCCCGCATGCAGAACCGTCCGTGGCTGCAAAAGTGTTCGTTGTCAGAAAGCGTAAGGGACGGGCCCCGGGTTACCCCCGCCCCCTCCCGGTACGGCTCCCGGTCACCCGCCTCTGTCCCGTCAAACCGGACCTGTGCGTGGGTACCGTCACAGAACGGCTTGTGCTTCGAGTGGCCGCAGCGGCAGAGGGCATACTGCTCCTGCACGGGATATTTCTTTGCCACCCGCCAGGTCCGGCAGAAACCCTCGTCATCGTTGCAGATCTCCTCAGTTTTGAGAGGGACGCCGCCACTCACGATATAGGGGCCGTTTTTGCTCACGGTGATCTTCATCGGTTCGCTGAGGTCGCCTGATGATTTTTTTGTTCTCTCTTTCATGGATGTCAGATACCGGGTAGGGATTATCCGGGGGAACGTATAAAGGCGGTGACCGGGGAAAAAGTATGACCGTATGCCCCCTGCGTGACACTTTGTCACGCTCCTCTGAAGAGACCGTCCGGCCCTGTCCCTGCCATCTTTGCCCCGATGGCCAAAAATCATCCCGCACCACAGATAACCATATGAGGTCACGAAGCAATTGTAGCCCATCACGGCATAGCGATGAATTCTTCCGTATCAGCCTGGTCCGGCTGATGTTCTTCTCACCAAACGGGCATGGCAGCCGGAGGGCGGAATCTCCGGCGATAAATGCACGATTTCAAAGACCTGGGGGTAAATCCGGAGATCCGGGCCCCTTGCTCTGCGATGTGTAAGAAACAAGGAGTATGAACGGCTCTGCCGGAATATGAACAACGAACATAAAAAACAAGGAATGAAATGTCACAACAACTTGGCGGACAGCCTATTATAATTCTCAGGCAGGGAACGACACGGAACCGCGGGCAGGAAGCCCACAACAGCAATATCGCAGCTGCAATGGCGGTGGCAAACGCAGTCCGGTCGACACTCGGGCCAAAAGGCATGGACAAGATGCTTATCGACGGGATGGGTGATGTTGTCATCACCAATGACGGCGCTACCATCCTCAAGGAGATGGATATCGAGCATCCTGCAGCAAAGATGATCGTCGAGATCGCAAAGACCCAGGATGACGAAGTTGGCGACGGCACGACCACGGCAGTCGTCATTGCCGGAGAACTCTTAAAGAACGCGGAAAGCCTGCTCAATCTGAAGGTTCACCCGACCGTTATTGCCGAAGGGTACAATCAGGCTGCAGTAAAAGCACTGGAGATACTCTCCGCACTTGCAATAGACGTGAAACCAACCGATAGTGCACTGCTAAAAAAAGTTGCAGAAACTGCGATCAGCGGCAAGGGTGCCGAGGCGTACAAGGACCTGCTCTGCGATATTGTCGTACGTGCGGTGACAATGGTTGCCGATCCTGACGGGACCGTGGATATCAAGCACGTGAATGTCCAGAAGAAAGTCGGCGGTAAGGTGGAGGATACCGCGATCATCGAAGGTATGGTCATCGACAAGGAACGGGCAAATCCGGGGATGCCCAAGGTTGTGAAAAATGCAAAAGTCCTCCTCCTTAACGCGGCGCTCGAGTACCGGAAGACAGAGGTCAATGCAAAAATCAACATCTCCCGGCCCGACCAGGTGCAGGCATTCCTCGACGAGGATGAGCAGATGGTCCATGGCATGGCAAACAAGATCGCAGCAAGCGGTGCGACCGTGGTGTTCTGCCAGAAGGGAATCGATGACGTTGCCCAGCACTACCTCACCAAAGCCGGCATTTTTGCCGTCCGTCGCATAAAGAAGAGCGATATCGAAAACCTTGAGCGGGCGACCGGTGCAAGGATCATCAACAGTATCGATTTCATCACCCCCGGAGATCTCGGGACTGCCGGCCGTGTGGAAGAAAAGAAGCTCTCCGGCGATGAGATGATCTATGTCTCGGAATGCAAAAACCCCAAATCGGTCTCGATCATTATCCGGGGCGGGTCAGAGCATGTGATCGATGAACTTGAACGCGGTATGCATGATGCGCTTATGGTTGTCAGCGATGTCGTAAAGGACAAAAAAATTGTCGCGGGAGGCGGGGCTCCCGAGACCGAGCTCTCGCTCCAGCTGCGACGCTATGCATCAACCATCGGGGGCCGTAACCAGCTTGCGATCGAGGCATTTGCATCTGCGCTCGAGATCATCCCGCGTTCCATTGCCGAGAATGCCGGGCTTGATCCCATCGACATGATCGTGGCAATCCGGGCTGCGCATGAAGCCGGCAACAGGACCTTCGGGCTCGATGTCTACAAGGGCAAACCGGTCGACATGCTCAAGGCAGGCGTTGTTGAACCCCTGCGGGTGAAGACGCAGGCTATAATGAGTGCTGCCGAGGCTGCGGTCATGATCCTGCGCATAGACGACGTCATTGCATCGTCAAAGGCATCTGGGCCTGCCGGTGGTATGCCACCGGGCGGGATGCCACCGGGAATGGATGACTATTAGGTAAGCGGGCTGCGGTAGCCAAAGGGCAGACCGGACGGGGATTTGTATGAGGGTATTCCCCTCGCATCCGCCGTCCAGCCCGGATATATCCGGAACGTCGGGGAAGGCAGGGCTAAGATTTCCAGGGGTGAGGCCACGACCTGACGGTCTATGGACGATTTCATCCAGTCCCTCACCTTCTGACCGTCTTTGCAGTTCCCGGACCGGACTACGGGTTTTTATTCAGGAAGATGGCGAAGAAATGATCCGGCGTACCTTAAAAACCACGGATATCCAGCCCGGTGCCCTGATCGGTCCCGTGTGAAAAAGGAAAAAAATTCCAAAAAATTACTTCTTCACTTTCTTGATGATCGTCACATCGCCCAGCGTGGGGGCGAGCTTGCTTTCCACTTTTTTCTCTGATTCCTCAACCGGGGCATCGATCAGCCGGATTTCGAGCGCCTTTTCCAGTTTTCTCCGCACACCCTCTTCAGGGATCAGTTCCGCGTTCTCGATCTTTTTGACCAGGTGCTCTTTTTCTTTCATCTGCATCGCAAGGTCTTTCTGGGAGAGCCCTTTTGCCATGCGGGCATTCCTGATCCGGGCTGCGTAGTCATCGGCAATCTCGCCCTCCATATAGTCAAAGAGGTCCCGCTTCCGGCGGGCCAGAGGGATGGCTGCTGGCCTGGCTGCTGGTACCGGGCCGGCAACCGGACGGCGGACATCAGCCCGTTTTGGCTGCTGCACTTCGGTGCCATATTTTTCGCACCTGCTGCAGACCTGCAGTTCAGCCCCTTCGACCCGGACCAGTTTTGCCATACCGCGGATCGTTTCCCCGCACATTTCACACTGCATAAAGTCTCAGAAACTCTTTATATGGTTTTCCCTAAATATCTAATTGATACACTCATGGGAGATATCCTGAATACGGCACAGGAAACCCAGAACCCCGAAGACCTGTACCGTTTCTACCGTTCACTGTCTGAACAGCTCCGTGACCAGCTGGTGCAGATCGAGAACGACAAACATGATCTCGAAGAGCAGATGAACAAGCGTGTCCTCGACTTCGAAGCCCGGAACCTGGAACTGCGCGAGCAGCTCCGGCAGACCGATGCAGACCGGCGCTATATTGAGACCCAGAAGATCCGGTTCGAACGGGAAGTGCGCAAGCTCAAGAGCGAGAGCGAACAGCTGCGGAGCCCGCCGCTCATTATCGGGACCATCACCGACGTGATCGATGCGAACCGGGTGATTGTGCGGAGCAGTGCCGGGCCGCGTTTCCTGGTGCGCAGCTCCCAGAACATTACTGCAGAAGAATTAAAACCCGGTGTCCGGTGCACGCTCAACCAGCAGTCGCTGGCCATCGTCGAACTCCTGCCAACAAGTTTCGATGCACAGGTCTACGGGATGGAACTGGTGGACTCCCCGCAGGAGACCTATGCGGATATCGGGGGGCTTGAAGACCAGATCACCGAGATCAAGGAAGCCGTGGAACTCCCGCTCAAGCGCCCGGACCTCTTCCTGCGGATCGGCATTGACCCGCCCAAGGGGGTGCTCCTCTACGGGCCGCCGGGCACCGGAAAGACGCTCCTCGCAAAAGCGGTGGCTCACGAGACCAATGCCAATTTCATGCGGGTTGTCGGGTCAGAGCTCGTCCAGAAATATATCGGGGAGGGCGCCCGGCTCGTGCGCGAACTCTTCGACCTTGCCAAGAAGAAAGCCCCGACGATCATCTTCATCGATGAGATCGATGCGGTCGGGGCATCCCGCACCGAGGCAAATACGAGCGGGGACCGGGAGGTGCAGCGCACGCTGATGCAGCTCCTTGCCGGCATGGACGGGTTTGAGAACCGGGGCGACGTGAAGATCATCGGGGCGACGAACCGGATCGATATCCTCGACCGTGCGCTCCTGCGACCCGGGCGGTTTGACCGGATCATCGAGATCCCGCTCCCGGGAGTACAGGGACGGCTCTCGATCATGAAGGTTCACACCCGTGCCCTCACCATGGACGAGAGCGTGGACCTCGATGAGATCGCCGCGTTCACCGATGGAAAGAACGGGGCTGACCTCAAGGCGATCTGCATGGAAGCCGGCATGTTTGCGATCCGGAAGGAACGCACCTCAATAACCCAGCAGGACTTCCTGTCAGCGATCGAGAAGGTAGCCGCGGATTTCAACCGCAACCGGCTGGTCGATGTTGAAGGCGCAATGTTTGCGTAACTACTCTCCCAATCCTGTTTTTGAGAATACAATTGTCCTGATACCTTCCGGTGAAGGCACACTCTTTTTCTCACTCACTTCATGTCCCCTGGTACTATTGCGATTCTGTTGGCGTTTCGATGCACTGACAAACGTCTGATATTTTACTAGTATCTTTTTACTTTATGAAAAAAGGAAATCAACCAAACAAATTTCTCCTTATAGATGAAAGTGGGAGCCTGCCATGAAACAACATTCAATCACTTTGATGAGAATTCTGATGACAATTTTAATTATTCTCTCTGCAGGTATTGCAGGATGTTCATCACCGGCCCCGTCTGCATCACTGGTTCCCGCAAAAAACCTGTCAACAATTGCGCCCTCGGAAATGGTATTACAGCCCTCTGATTTCCCGGTGAATGTCACCTTACTGGAAAAAGGCGAAAGGAATGTTTCTGAAATGCGTAACTGGGCACTCGATCACGGCTGGAAAGGCGGGTACTATGCCGACTATGAGAAAAATAACCTGAATTCACCTACAGGTACCATCATTGAACAGGTTATCTCCGTGTATCCTGCCGAAAATATTACGCTCATTGTACCTGATACCGTAAATATCTGGAAAAACTGGTCCGCAGAAGATAGAAATGTAACCGTTGAAGAATTATCTCTGCCAACCATCGGGGATTCCAGCAGTGCACTGAGAGCCTCCGATAAAAGTGATCACACCCAGTCGTACATAATTGCCTTTGTGAAATACGACGTGTATGAGCAATTGTGGACGAACGGGACAGCGACAGATTACGAAACGCTCAAACAACTGGCTGGTATTGCAGCTACGAAAATTAAGTAAATATTTTTTGTCAGACTTTTTTCTTATTTTTTTAAAAAAATTTAACCTGAAAGCCTCCTGGATCGGATCATTCTTCATTCTCTCCCGGTGCCGGAGAGTCGCCGGCATCCTCTATGGGTTCCTGGTTATCGAGACTGATATCCTCGACCTCGTCCTCCCTGCACCAGACCTCGATAGTCGCATCCACCCCGATGATGTCCTGCTGGTATTCCCCGATAGTAGATCCCGGTGTCATCACAACGGCGCTGATCAGCTGGCCGTTCTTAAACCCGTAGAGCCGGCGGAACACCCACGCATCGCCAAGGACGGTGATCCGCTCGTAATAAACGTCCTGTGCGAGGGTATGGGTACAGTACACTCCTTTTTTTACTTCGAAGAGCACCTCGCGGATATATCTCCGGATGTACCAGCGGAGTTCCGATACGAGCGAGAGGGCGCTGCCCAGCGACGCACCGGAGATGTACACCCCACAGGCCATCTTTTTCGGGTGATAGAACCGGAGTGCCATCCGGCTGGTCTCAGACGCAAAGAGCGTGTGGTGGAGGTCGACGCCATCCCGCTGGATCAAAAGAGTGTTCATGGAGGTTTGCGCGAGGGGGAAAAACCGGCGTTACGATGCGGTCAGGTATACATCCGGTTGTCGGTCATTTTCTCGTTTCTTACCTTGCGGACGGCATCCATAAAGTCGGTCCGCCCGATGGCTGCTGCATTCCGCCGGACTGCCATCATCCCGGCTTCACGGCAGACCGCCTGCAACTCGGCACCGGTGGCATGTTCCATCAGTGTTGCAATCCCGTCCAGGTCCACATCGGCCAGCTGCATCTTCCCCGAATGGATTTTCAGGATCTCGAGCCGGCCAGCTGCATCGGGGAGCGGGATCTCGATGATCCGGTCGAACCGTCCCGGGCGGAGCAGCGCCGGATCGAGCATGTCGACCCGGTTTGTCGCCGCCATGATCCGCACGTCACCCCGGTTGTCAAAACCATCCATCTCGGCAAGGAGCTGCATCAGCGTGCGCTGGACCTCAGCACTCCCGGAAGTACCATCATGCGTCCTTGTGCTGCCGACGGAATCAATCTCATCGATAAAGACAATCGCCGGCGCCCGTTCGCGTGCCAGCATGAAGAGCTCCCGGACGAGCCCTGCTCCTTCCCCGATGAACTTGTGCACGAGTTCGCTGCCGGACATCCGGATAAAGGTGGCGTGGGCTTCATGGGCGACTGCTTTTGCGATCAGGGTCTTGCCTGTCCCGGGCGATCCATGGAGCAGGATGCCCTTGGGGGGTTCAACGCCGATGCGCCGGAAGATCTCGGGTTTTGTCAGGGGGTACTCCACGGATTCCCGGATCTCGGTGATCTGGTCTTCAAGCCCCCCGATATCGGCGTAGGAGATCGCAGGGAATTCCTCGAGCTCCATCACCCGTACCCGCGAATCGTAGATGTTGCCGATCAGTTTGACAATCGAGAGCGCATTATTGACGGCAACCTTTGCGCCGGGTTTTAAGAGCGGGAGCAGGTCCTCGCTCGCATGGGTGAGGTACTCCTGGTTGTTGCCCTGCTGGCGTAAATAGACCTCGCCGTTGTCCAGGATGTCCACAACGACTGCGACAAAGAGCGGGATCTTCTTGAGCTGGTTGTTCTCCCGCCGGAGCTGGGCGTTCTCTTTGGCGAGTTCATCCACCCGCAACTTTTGTTCAAGGACGGTTGCCTCAAGTTCGTTGAGCTGGATGCGGACCTTGAGGTCTTCGGCACTTGCAGCGTTGCTCGCGGCGCTCTCTTCCATATGAATCATATATCTCCATCTTCAAACATAAATTAGGTGTGATTTTGCATATCGTCGCCCGGAGCATATCCCGCGGGGTGGGAACAGGGGAACTTCTGGTAAGCCCGGCGCCGATCTCGTTTTTATCGGGGGTCGATCCCGAGACCGGGATTATCGTTGAGAAAGGCCACCCTCTCTATGGGAAATGCATCGCCGGCAAGGTGCTTGCGTTTCCTTTTGGCAAGGGGTCAACCGTCGGCTCGTATGTGCTCTATGCCCTGAGCCGGAACGGACATGCCCCCGCCGCCATCATCAACGAGGAAGCCGAACCGATCATCGTCACCGGCGCAATTATTGCAAAGATCCCGATGATCGACCGGATCACCGTTCCCCTGAACCGGTTGAAGGACGGTGTCCGTGTCACGGTCGATGGTGACCGTGGTGAACTCAAATACGAGGGAACACTCCACGGCTCCTGATTTTCATGGGTCGGTTACTAGTGTTTCATGTCAAAAAAAATTTAAATATCTCTTAATTTTGGAGGGGAAACTGACTATCGATGGAAGCAATTTACTTATGTTTATGAGGATTCCCACCCCTGATGGGGTCGCTCGGCCGCCTCGAAGATTTACAACCTTCTCAAATCAGTCCTCGCTGATGCGATGACTGATACTCGTCGGGGCCTCGCAGTGCAGGAAGGTTGAATGTGACAACTTCATTAAAAAGTGTATTTGATTATCATGCTACCAATTTTAATTATCCCACTTCACTAGTTCAGCCTTAAAATTCTCTTTAATTACAGGTTCCCCCAGCACAAGCATCATATTATTCAGGCTCGAATCTTCTGGCATGCAGTCCAGGATCTTTGTAACCCTCATCATGCTCTCTGTCATGATCGCCTTTTCCGGGTGCACCGGAACGCAGGCACCCCCGGTAACATCTCCCGCACCGGGATCCGGAGCCGGCACCGGTCAGGGGGTGGGAAGCCTTGTCACGTCCCCGACCGATGCGATGCCGGATTACAGTCTGGTCAGTGTCACGGTCGGCGAGAAAGATTACACGGGTATCATCCCGGTTACCTTTGATGGTGGGATGGGAATGAATGCCGTTACAAAGGTTGATGTCAAACTCACCCGTGCTGACGGGAGCGTCCAGACCTATCCGCTCGGCACAAAAAAAGGGGATATAGTGGAACTTGAGGGCACCCGTGGATCTGGATCCGAGCGGGGGCAGGCAGACCGCGTGGAAGTCTGGGTCACGATGAACACCGGCCAGACGTACAGGGTTGCAGATGTCCTGCGTGAATACCGCTCCCGCGGATGACACCAGCGGCACCCGGCCTCTCATTTTTAAAATAAACGGTAACCCATGAAATTCAACTGGCGGCTGGTACATGCAGCACGCAACTCCTATGCCACGCTGTATGCCGCGTGTGAGAACGAGGGTATCATTCTCAATCCGGTAAAAGAACCCTCTGCGGATGTCACCTGCTACTCCCTCAACTCCATCAATGAACCGGCTCTTAAGGACGAGATCAAAGGTGCCGGTTGTATAACCGTTGCAGGAGGCCCTCACGCGACTGCACGGTACCAGGACGTGGCACGGTATGCCGATTATGTTGTTGTGGGGGAGGGTGAATACACGCTTCCAAGGCTTCTTTTTGCACTTGAGCAGGGAGACGATACCGCAATCCCCGGTGTTGCGACAGAAGACGGGTACGAGAGAGCCGATACGAGCGTCCGTCTCGATGCGTTTCCTGCATTCTCGCAGCTGAAGGGGTACGTGGAGATCTCACGCGGGTGCCCGTTTGCCTGCGGCTACTGCCAGACACCCCAGATCTTCGGGCACTGCATGCGGCACCGTTCGATCGAGGAGATCGCAGCGTACGCGAACCGGTACGGGCATTCCCGGTTCGTGAGCCCGAATGCATTTGCCTATGGTTCGGACGGAGTCCATCCAAGATTTGAGAAGATTGAACGCCTGTTCAAAGCCCTCAACAAAAAGATCTATTTTGGCACGTTCCCGTCAGAAGTGCGCCCGGAGTTCATCAATGACCGGTCCCTTGAACTGGTCACAGGTCATTGTGCCAACACAAAACTCCATTTCGGCGCCCAGTCCGGCAGCAACGAGGTGCTGCAGCAGCTCCGCCGGGGCCATACGGTTGAGGATGTTGTCGCTGCCGTCGAGCTCTGCCGTGACCACGGGATCCTGCCGGTGGTTGATTTTATTCTCGGGCTCCCCTTCGAGACGGACGAGGACCAGAAAAAGACCGTGTCGCTGATCCGGTGGGTGGCAAAAAACGGCATGGTGCATGCACACCGGTTCATGCCGCTGCCGGGCACGCCTCTTGAAGGTACGGTGGCACATCCCATCTTTCCGGAAACTGCGCATCTGTTAGGAAAACTCGCCTTTTCCGGCAAATTGACCGGTTCCTGGAACGATCCTGAGGTAAGGTTTTTTAGACTCCCTTCAAATGATATACCATGAAAGATGTGCTATTGATAGCAGATCTCCATGGTGAATTCGGTAAAATTGATTCATTTCTTGAATTAGCGCCCGAAGCCGTTTTTATCGCCGGCGATATCACCAATATGGGACCTGTGGACGCGGTCGATGATGTTCTTTCACGCATCGACGTCCCCTGTTTTGCAGTCCCCGGAAATTGCGATCCCCGTGAGATTATCGATACGCTCGAACATTCCGATACCGTCTGCCTGCATGGCGCGAAGATCAACCTCGGGACGATGACGATTGTCGGTGTCGGGGGTTCGAACCCGACTCCGTTCAACACGCCCTTTGAGATGACGGACAAGCAGATCGATGACCTGCTCAAAAAAGCGATGGGAACAATGCAAAAGACGGTTCATAATGTCCTGCTCTGCCATGCCCCGCCGTACGGCAGCCTTGACAAGCCGGCCGGGGTACATGTCGGGAGTAAGAGCATCCAGCGCCACATGGCGGCGTTCGATCTCGTCTGCTGCGCCCACATCCATGAGCAGCGGGGGGTCGTGGATATCGGGGGGACCAAAGTGATCAACCCGGGCCCCGCGATGATGGGGTACTGTGCGATGCTCCACTTTGGCACCGAGCCAAAAGATATCAGGGTCGAACTGCTCACCGTCTAGGTTGTCTCACTGTCTGGATTGTAACAGTTCCAGGTACGAAGCGAGGATCGCTTCACCGGTAATTCCCAGTTCTTTTTTGATTGTGTCTATTCTCTCCGCCGCTGCCTGTGTCTCTGTATCGGCAATGACTTCGATCTCGACAAAGGTGCCGAGGTGCTCGACCTCATCAAGCGCGATGGATGCGTTGCCGTACCGGTAGTGCTCCCGCCACTTGTTCACCTCGGCAGTTTTCATAAACCCGAGCCGGGCAAGGATCTCCCCGAATACCTCGCCGGACTCAACACCGGTGTTGAGCTCTTCGCGTGCCTTGAGCCCGAGATTTTTTATCTTTGCGCCCTTGTAGGTCACGACTGCCTTCCCGCCAGCGAACCGGACCCTGAGTGCCTCGTCGGTTCTGGCAAAATTGCGGTGCGGGGCATTGTAATAGATGTCATGCTCGTGCACCCTGCCGAAAGATTCGGCTTTGAACTGCTGCAACCGTTCCCGTACCGGTCCGAGCGCATCGACGCGGACTTTAAGTTCTATCTCGAGCATTTTTTAGTGCCACAGTTTTATCTGGTGTTGCTGCGATTTAATATAGTCAGGTGTTTTATGTCGATACACGAAGGAGATTTTATCAGATTAACCTATACGGGCAGCACAAACGGGCGCATTTTTGATACGACCGATGAAGCGGCCGCGAAATCTGCAGGTATCCACAGCCCCTCTGCAATCTATGGCCCGGTCACGGTCTGTGTCGGGAGCAAACATGTCATCCTCGGGCTTGACGAGGAGGTTGCCGGGAAAGAGGCCGGGTCAACCGGTACGGTCACGGTTGCGCCGGAGAAGGGTTTTGGCGAGCGTGACCCCAAGCGCCTCCAGTCGTTCCCGAAGTCCAAGTTCAAGGAAAAACCTGTGCGGGGAATGCCGGTCACTATCGACGAGATGGGTGAAGGTACGGTTGTCGATGTGATCGGCGCCCGCGTGATCGTGGACTTCAACGCACCGCTTGCCGGCATGACGCTCAACTACAAGTACACGATCGAGGAGCAGGTCAATGAGCCGCTCGAACAGTTCAGGGGGCTTATCCGGCTCTACGCGGGACGGGACATCGACGCCTCTCTTGATGAGGGCAAGGTCACGATCAACCTCCCCCCCGGCATCACCTATGACCGGCGCTGGCTGCTCTGGCGCGGCAGGATCATCCACGAGGGTTTCGAGCTGATCAGGGATTTAGCGGAAATCACCCTGATTGAGAATTTCAAGAGACCGGAAAAGAAAGAAGAGTAATCCAATAATTTCTTTCACTTTTTTTTATTTTTTCATTGGAACAATACGCAATTCATTTTTTTCTTTGACGCTCAACGGGGCCCCGTCCCTCGCCGCGTGGGCTTCCCCAACGAGAACTTGTTTTGTGTTTCATGCAGACGCCCGGTTATATTCGCGAATCCTCGCGGGCGCAAAACCAACAAATCCGCGCCCGCTCCGTTTCGTCTCACATCGCCTCGCTGTTTTTCCTGGTTGATCGGGCAGACGAAGACGCAACCCTTTGCTCGCACGCTCGCTGCAGGACCAGATGGATGATGTTTTATTAGAGACTGCCGGTGTCAAGCGGGTAGGACGGCCTACAAACCCAAGCATGAAGCCGGTTCAATGCCAGGACTGTTCCACCGTGAATGTAATGGGGTCTCAGTTCTGTTACCGGTGCGGGCGCTCCTTGACCGGCGAGGGCTTGACCAAGATGGAACGGATGAAACGGGATGACTATGAAAATCCCGATGAACTCATTGCATTCCTTCAGGAATTCAGAAAAGAGCGTGAGAGCAAGCGATCATAGCATTTTCCCTCTGACGGGCTTTGCACCTAAATCCCATTCTGCACCTAAAGTCTATGACTTGCACCTAAAATCAGTACTTCCAAAAAATAAAATGCTATGTACTTTTAAGAAATTTGATATTCCTGTGGTTATTATACATCAACGAGTGAAATGAAATGCCGGGAAGACTTTATGATCTTTTTCCAGATCCAGATGCGTTACTATCTCTCGAACCAGAAGAACTGGCCGGGGTGGTTCTTGAATTTCTGAATTCTCTTGGTCCTGAATATAGCGGGCAATATCTCAACAGCCACAACTTCAGCTTACCACATACAGTGGATGGTTATCCCCAACAAAAAAAGGATGAAATCCTTAAAGCATTGATGGAGGCTTGGGTTTGGCTTGAACGAGAGGGTATGTTAGCACCGCAGCCCGGATCATTTAATGAGGGTTGGGTATTTATCACCAGAAGAGGCAAACAAGTTTCGAACCGAGAAGGATTGGAACAATATCACCACTCAAATCTCCTTCCAAGACAATTACTACATCCGGTCATTGCTCAAAGAGTCTGGTCTGATTTCCTCCGTGGAGAATATGATTCTGCAGTTTTTAAAGCATTCAAAGAAGTGGAAGTGGAAGTACGTGAAGTGTGTGAATATTCACCAACAGATCTTGGAGTCGATCTGATAAGAAAGGCGTTTAATGCAACCAACGGCCCGTTGACGGATATGAGTAAACCCATACCTGAACGAGAAGCCCTCTCGCATTTATTTGCGGGTGCAATTGGTTCATATAAAAATCCACATAGCCATAGGAATGTAGATATCGGTCCAGAGGAAGCAGTCGAAATGATAATGCTAGCAAGCCATCTACTTAAGATTGTAGACACACGACATGGGGCCATAATTGCGAGAACGCTTTTACAAACTAGTCCCGAATAGGGTTACGTGGGAGGCAATGGCATATGTCAAAGGTTGCACCAACGAGCTTAACGATATGAAGCATCCATTGAAAATGTTTATCGTGCTCTGTTCCCAAAGCCATTATAAAAATAAAAAATATTTCAGAGTGGGTTTTCATGCAGAATTATGTTAATGTAAGGGCATTGTTCCGTATTTGCGCGATTGTTTTGCTATTTGTTCTTGTTGTCGCAGTGCCAGCAGCAGCTTTGGAAAATAATGAGCCGATTCTAGAGAAAACCATCTCATTTAAAGCGAATTTTACATGTTCACCTCCAGATTGTTGCACGCAGTGCTCAGTATCTGGAATGTATTTTCCGGTTACTTTTGAAGTAAATAATCCTCAGGATGTAAAAGCAATAAAAGTTCATTATAATGTCATCAGACCAAATTATTTGTTGAACTTAGTTTTATACGAATATGAAGCATGTTCTGGTCAAAATTGTTATGGAAGGGGGTCATGGCTTACCATACTTTCAAACAAAGGGGGAGTGGGAGATGCTTCAGTTTATCCAAATATTGAAAGTGGAATTTCAAATCACAAATATAAAATTCGTGCTGAACTCCAAAATCCTATTGGAAGCACACGAGAAGATACCGATGTTTTTATCAAAGTGGATTTAGTACGAGAAATACCACAAACCGCCCCTCCTACAATGATCCCCCTTCCGGTAACAACGACTATTACAACAATGATTCCAAAAATCACCCCAACTACAATAATTACATCAACCGCAGTCCCGACCACCTTGCACACAACAGCAATAACAACAATACCGACGTCAATACCAACAACAGTTCAAATAACCAGTCTTACGACAGCACCAACTCCAGCAATAACTTCCACTCCTACGAGTTCTGTGGAGAAATTACTTGAAGAGCAAAACAAGAAAATCGATGCTCAAAATACATTAATCGCGGAACAAAACCAAAAAATGGCAGAACAAAATGACTTATTGACGCAGATTTTAAATTATTTCAAAGGTATTTTTGGTTGGAAATAATTTTTTTTAAAATTTAGATTATATTGCTCTATTTTAATCGTGTTGTTTTGTTATTCGTGTCATTTTTCGTTACTGATGACCACGGGCACGGTTGGCCTGATAACGCTCGGTAATATTCGCGAATCCTCGCGGGCGCACAACCAACAAATCCGCGCCCGCTCCGTTTCGACTCACATCGTCTCGCTGTTTTTCATGGTTGATCGGGCTGACGAAGACGCAACCCTTTGCTCGCACGCTCGCTTCAGGGCTTGCTGCCCCGGCCCGCTCTTCACACCATGCTCTCGCATCCTGTTCGTCGCTGTTGATCGTACACATGCCTAACGCTCAGTGACGGCAGGGTAGTTTTGCTCTTACTCCTGTTACTGTCTGATTCAGTTTAAAAGAGTTCAGCAAAATTTTGTTGCAGTTCCTTTAATCTCGTTTCCGTTCATTTTCATCTGCATACGCAACAGGTACACAGATCCTCCCCCTTCTAACTCATCACCAATTTCTTGAACGCTTCAAGCGGGAGTGTTTCCGGCTTCACATAATCCGATTCGTTGAGCCTGCGGGGGATCTTGTATCGGATTAACGCATCATCAGACGTAATGAAGTAATCGCAGTCATACGCGGTTGCATATGCAAGGTGAGTACGGTCTGTCTTCTGGCTGATCATCCGGCCATCGGTCAGGTCCTGTGAAAAATCATAGCAGATAACCGCTACACCATCATTGGGAACGAGAATCGTGATCTTCCATTCACTGAGAAGAGAGAAAAAGCCGGTCAGGTATTCAGCAAATTTCGCATCCCGCTTCATTATCAGGATTATCTCACCGATCACTGAGAGTGAAGTAAAAATATGATATTTACGGTTTATCGCGTGATTGATGAGGGTTTTTTTGTCCTGGCTTTCCAGGCAGTCAAAAAAGATACCGGTATCAAGAAATACCTTTTTACTCATTATGCGAGTGTCCGGTATTTTAAAACGCGTCGCTCTGCATCCTCACGGGTGAGGGCAAAAACCACTCTGCCATCGGGACCAACGCCGCCACCATAAGGAAGTATCCCCCGGTGATAGAGAGTTCCTACAACTTTTTTTGGGTCGTACTCTTCAGTCATTGACACCACTCTGGTACACATCATATATCATCAACCCGTAATCAATGTTTTTGCTTTGCCTGTATCTGTAACAGTTCCCTTCTGAACCGGTCCATCATCGCCTGAAAATCCGGTTGGAGTTCTCCCTGCTGCTTTCCCTGTATAACATTATTCGCCCCTTCTTTGAGTGAGCTCGAATCCGCACAAATCACAAAAATCCACGAGCCGTACCGTTGACCGTGAAACACCGGGGGCACGGTCGGACTTCGAATTATCTGTGAAGGGATGGGGGCTTGAAGTGCTGTGAAACAATGCAATCCAAAACCGGACTGACGGACATCATCCCCGCAAGAACTTTGATATAATTCCTTTGTGCATATCCTGAATAGCAAAATGTATTCTGGAGGGAATGCTCATGGCAAAACCGATAGAGATTGGACTTGTGCTTAAAGGCGATGATGCAAAAGCGTTTCAGAATTACCTGGAGCACCCGACATTTACCCGTGAAGGTCTGAATCTTATGCGTGAAGCGAAGCGCGATGCAGAGGACCGCCAAAAATCCCTCAACCCTGTCAATCGTTGCTTTCATTTCAGTCCTCTCTATTTATTGCTCTCGCATGCTTTGCCGTTTTTGTCCCCGTCCAATCCGTGAATATCGCCTATCCCTTGAGTGATGCAGTAATTATAACATGCCTGTGCAGCGGCTTGGGTTGAAAAGTCTGCACAGTTGTACCGATCAGATGAGCAATCGCATACAACCGTACCTCCGCTTGTCGTTGGTACTGTGGTTACCCTCGCTGTGGGTGCTGGAGTCACTTTAGTGATAGGTACGACTGTAATCGTTGCGAGTTGTGTGACGGTCTGTGCCGGGGTGACCGTTGTGCTGGCAGGTGTCGTGGTAGGTAATTGTGAGGGTAGAGACGTTGTTGATGTATAGGTGGTTACCGGTGATGGAGCACTACACCCGGATACCAAAAGCAGGAAGATCACTAAAAAAGCAAAGATTGAAAGGACTTTCATAAATGGCCACTCCGGTTCTCATGACCAGCAGGTAGTGGATATTGGATACTCGATGATGATAATGATTATCGATTCTTTCCATCTCCACATAGATTCACCCGTTGGTCAGGATTTTTGCCAACAGACCACGATGGCCGGACTCTACATGATCCTTACAGGAAGGGAACACACCTCTGGGCATGGCCCCCGCCGCGTGGGATTCCCAACGAGAACTTGTTTTGTGGTTCGTAATGAACGCCCGGTAATATTCGCGAATCCTCGCGGGCGCACGACCAACTTTGGGAGTAGCGGGTGTCAGGTCCGGTAGGGGGATCTCCTTGAGCGCCGGACGGGTTGTGGAGTGTGTGCAACCCACCGCTGTTCATCATTTTTCATGCCTGGATACATGGCTCCCCCCGTAGCCGAAGATTGCTTCGTCGTTTTTCCAAGACCTCATGGAGAGAGATCAGATATGTGAGGGAAAAACACGCCCAAAACGGGCTCCGGCTCTCCCGTCCGGGATCCGGTGGACAGGTTGTGCCGGGGAAAATGTCCGCCGCACACAAAAAGTCGGTGATAAACGGTTGAAATGCCAGAATACCTGTTTAAAACGGGATAATAAATGCTCTTTATCGGTGTTCTTTCAGGGCGGTTTTCTGGGATGTAGTTCAGTCCGACCGGTGCCCGGAAAGGCTGCGGGGACCCCCCATATCGACGTCATATAAAAATGATTGATATAAATATGTGATCCCCGGACACCCGACTGACGGTGCGGGGATTTTGCGGTGCGTTGGCGAGCCGGTGCAACTCATCCGTTCACCACAACAACACTCACAACAAGTGGTGTAACTAACATCCTCCACCAAACCGTCCCCTTTTTTTCAGCACCGTTGAATTCATCTGAAAATTAATGGGGGAGTTCACCGGAATTTTGTTGGGATTTTTTTTCCAATGGGAATTTATATGTAAAATCCTGATTGGACAGCTTCAGCGGGAGACTCTTAAAAAACAGACCGGATAGTTGTATGATCTTCTGTTCAGATCGTTCCCCTAGGAGGGAGACCGGGATTATTCCGGGCAACGGATGGAGGGTCATCCCCTGCCCGTCAGATGTCCCTTTATCTATATCTTGTTCCGGACACAACCTGATGCTATGAAGTATCCCGTTATGGTGATGCTCATTCTTCTGTGTACCGGGCTCTTCCTTCTGGCTGCAGGGTGCACAACCGGCGACGGTAAGGTACCTGCACCCGCCCCGGACCTGGGGGATAATTCCTCCGGGAAACCAGGCATCCCTGCTGCCCCTGCGGGTACAGAAGCGATGGTCGCCTTTGTAAAAGAGGCCGTCGCCGATGCCCGGGCGAACGGGAAATCAGCAGCCCTCGCAGAATTCTCCAACCGGAACGGCTCGTTCTTCCGGGGTGAACTCTACATCTACGCTTACGACTGGAACGGCACCACCATCGCCCACCCGGTGAACCCGGAGAAGATCGGCGTGAACCGGCTTAACGAGACGGACGCGAAGGGCGGTCTTTTCATTAGGGAACTGCGCGATGCTGCGCGAAACGGGAGCGGTTTTGCCCAGTACTATTACATCAACCCCGTCCACAACAACACCGTTGAAAAGAAACTCGGGTATGTCATGAAGGTGGACGATTCATGGTGGCTCGGGTCCGGGATCTATGTAGCTCCGGTTACCACGCCGGTACCTGCAGGCACGATACCACCAATGGCCGAGGGAGGGAAGAAAATGGTCACGTTTACAGAAGCGGATAACGGCAAAACCGGAACCATTGCACAAAAAACACGGTTCGCCATTGAACTTGCAGAAAATCCCACCACCGGTTTCATGTGGAATGCAACCCTGTCACCGGGCCTTGAACTCCAGTCATCGGACTTCCGAGGGAGCCCGGCAGCTCCCGGTATGGCAGGCGTGGGCGGGACCCGCACCTGGATCATCGGTGCACATGACCCCGGCGACCAGAAATTCTCTGCATCCTACCGGCGTTCATGGGAGCCCGTGACCGGTAACGAGACGGCCTACAGCATAATCATCAACGTGGTTACGGTCTGAAGCAGTGCAAAAAAATATTTCATCCGGTAGAATGGAAAATCAAAGGAAGCGTACCGTTACCTGTGCCCATGTGGGGAGGATCATCCCGCAACATCGGGAGAATTCTCCAACAGTGGGGACCACGGCGCAGGGTGTTTTCCCGAGATGCCGGGTTATGACCCCGGATGGCT
>JAPKXV010000294.1:0-2653 GCA_026394635.1 Methanoregula sp.
GAATCTTCGGTGAATTCGCCTGCCGCTGGTACCGGTCCCGTATCATGTCGAGCGTCTCGCTCTCTTGCATATCCTTATCGTCACGGATCCGCACAAACCGCGGGAACCGGAGTGCAAACCCTCCCTGGTAGGTGGAGCTGACCTGCAGTTCCGCATACCCTACCTCAAAAACGAGGACAGGTTCGAATGTCACTTCTTTGCCGGACTTTGCGATCACAGAATCCTTCAGGAGTTCGTACACCTCGGCAAGCTGCTCGTCAGAGAACCCTGTTGCCACCCGGCTCAATGGCACAAGTTTTCCCTGGTCCTGGCAGGCGACAAGGAAGGAACCGAATACATGCGCCCGCTTCCCCTCCCCCCATTCAGCACCGATCACCGCAAGGTCAAGGGTGTCAACCTCGGGTTTGATCTTGATCCAGTTCTTCCCCCGTTGTCCCGGAGTGTAGGGCGAAGAGAGCACTTTGAGCATAATTCCTTCGTGCCCGGCATCCAGTGCTGCCTGGTACTGCTGTCCGATGACGTGGGGATCATCGCTCACCAGCTGCGGGGCGATAAAAAATTGTAATGCGCGTTCAAGTTTTTTCCTGCGTTCGGACAAGGGGAGTTCGATCAGGGTCTCCCCGTCAAGATAGAGAATATCAAACACGTTGGGGACCAGTTTGATCTCGAGAGAAGCCTCAGCCACATCATGCCGCCTGCGGAACCTGCGGAGCACGGACTGGAATGGCATCGGCCGGTCGTCTTTGATCGCGATAACCTCCCCATCGATGATGACGTCATGATCGGTTGCCGTGAGCAGCTGCTGTATCACGTCAGGAAGAGCACCGGTCACATCCTCAAGCCTGCGGGAGTACATCCGGCACCAGTTGCCTTTTTTATGGAACTGGAACCGGGAACCGTCATACTTGAACTCTGCGGCGATCGCCCCGTGCCCGGCAACCATGTCCGCGATCGTTCCCGACTGCGCAAGCATCATGCGGACAGGGTGAAAGAGCGTGATGCGTACCTCACTGAGCGCACCGGGCCCGAGTTTTGCAAGCCTTGAGACTTCCCCGAGATCATTTAATGCCTGCATCGCATGCTCGACCAGGCTTGAATCCACACCAAATGCCTTTGCAATTGCCTCCCGCACGCTGCTCTCCCCGACACCGATCCGGAGCTCTTCAAGCATGATCCGGGCAAGATACCTGCCCTCCAGCGGGTGTGCGTTTGCCAGCAGCCGGCGCACCGAGAGCAGTTTCTCCCGCTGGGATTTTTTGCCTTCCTGTGAGGCAAGAGCCGTCAGCTTAGCATAGACCTGGGCAAGGTCAAGATCCTCATGGAAAAATGTCATCTGGGATTTGGCCGCAAGGAGTTCTTCCACCGTCTTCCCGACATCACCACTGGTATTGATCTTTTCCACTACTGCCTCCTTTTTTACCCCGGCGACATACCCGATCGCCTCATAGAGGAGGTTGGGGCCGATCCCCAGTTTTTTCTGGCTCCAGTCAGGAAAGATCCTGCCCATGACAAACCTGACAAATACCGGAAGTTCATCGGGCGAAAGGCCGGGGAGCTCGCGGCTGATCAGGTCGATCATCTCAAGCCGTCCTGAAAGCCCCTCCAGCCTTTCGCAGCAGCGTGAAAATTCAATAAAGAGCATGAGCGTTGTTTGTCTCATCTCCGTGAAAAGAAATTAAATTACCGATATCGCACTGGATATCCCGAAATGAAAAACTCAAGCATCACGGGAATCAACCACAATCCCGTTTTAAAAGGGTAAACTACTGAGGATTCAGATTAACTGCATGAAATGTGAATTCAACTTACATATTCACGACGAAGTTTTGATTGAGCCTCCAACTAAAAATGGGGTTTTTCGAAATCCTCTACTATATTAACACCCGAATCATCCCAACATTTTCGACGGATTCAATAACAAAATGCTGTTCTTTGAAAACGTAAAGAAAAAAGTGATGGGAGATATGAAGTAAATTTTCACCCTTGAATTTCAACTTCCTGTCCATATATCGCAACGGGGGATGCCACAGCGGCGTAGCCGAAGCCCCCAAGAGCGACTGAGACTTGCTGATTCGATCACAGGTCCAAGAAAATTCAGGTGCAAAGTTGGCACTTTACCCTTTAAAAAAATTCCGGGTGGCCTTTTAATAAAAACTTATAATAGTTTTACGCAGAAGTCTAGGGTATGGGGGATGAGTGGGAACCGGAAGCGATCCTCAAGGCGAAAGCCAGCCAGCTCAAAGGAGAATTTTTTGATTATATTGAAAAAAACATCGATAAGACCGATGCCAACATCCCGGTCTTTTATGGTCACGTTGTCGCCACTCTGGACAACTCGCTTCCTGCGCTGTCCGAGGACTCCTATAACAAGTTCATCGATGCCATCACGGTAAAAGTGCTGGAGACCAGCAAAAAGTCAAACGACATCCCGTTTATCGAAAAACTGTTTGACCATGCCCTGCGCGACAAGCGCGGCAAGAAGGGCAGGGCGATCTACGACATCATGCTCGGGATGCGGATGATCACCAACGGGAGGTTTACCGATGCAATTGACCATCTCAAAAAATACCGGAATGTCGATGCCAGCATCTGCCCGGCGATTGCCTACTGTTATTATGTGATCTCGACCCAGCAGACGAAAAGCGATGAGCAG
>JAPKXV010000294.1:2662-8659 GCA_026394635.1 Methanoregula sp.
CAATGAGATGGCACTTGCCGCGCGGGCACAGATGATGGAACTTTCCCGGTTAAATCCGCCCGTGAACCGGCTCAAGGACCATGAAATGATCGCGGACCCCCGGATCACCAAGATCTTCTGGTTCATGCTGAACCGTGCGATCGAATGGTTCCCCAGTGAGCGGAATTTCCTTTTAATCGGGTGCGAAAAAGCGACAAAAGACGGGAACCCTGACGTGAAAGGGGAACTGCTCGCCATTGCGATCGAGCGGTTTTACAATGATATGCAGTTTTTACGGGAGATGTACTGGCTCAAGCTCGAACAACGGGATGCCGGCGGGGTTGCAGGCGTTGTCAAACAGATGACCCAGCAGTTCCCGGACGAGATCGAACCGGTCTACTATGGGCTCAAACTTGCCGTTATTACCGGACGTGCCGAGACCTATTCCCGGTTCCGGAAACTTGCCGTAAGCAAGAATTTTCCTGCAAATATCCTCCTGCTGCTCGATTTTGCGTTTGAACTGATGAGGGGAAAACAATACGAAGCGCTTGCCTGCCTCGATGAGATCAGAGCCAGATTCGGTCCGCACCACTATTATGTGATTTTGCTCGATTACGTGGCGCACGATTTCCCGTCAGATGACGAAAAAAAGGTAAAAAAAGCAAAGAATGTTTTGGTCGACTCACTCGATCATTACTGCATGAAACTCTTAAAGATCAAAACAGCCTGATTATTACCCATAACCGTATCCCTGTCAGAGGTTAAGCACCTGCGGGCAGGCATCTGACGTCCCGGCTTGTGTTGCGATGGTAACGGAGGTCTCGCCATAGAGGAGCCCGAGCCCGTTACGGGCACTGAGTCTCACCTTTTCCGGGGTGTTGTTCACTTCGCTGATATGGGCGAGTATCATGGCATGCACATTCCGCCCGAGCGTCCGGAGGCACAGCGATGCGGCATCGTTGGACAGGTGCCCCCGCGCCGACCTGATCCGCCGTTTTAAGAATTCCGGGTAGGGGCCGTTTTTCAGCATATCCACGCAATGGTTGCTCTCGAGCACGACCCCGTCGCACCGGTGCAGACGGGATAACATGCCTGAATTGACGATACCGGTGTCCGTGCAGAACCCCAGCCTGATGCCATCTTCCCTGATACAGAACCCGCACGGCTCGTTTGCGTCATGCGATGTGGCAAACGGTTCGATGACAAAATCCCCGACGCAAAACTTATCGTTATAGGTGCAGCTGTGGATGTCCAGAGGGTTGTCGGATGTCCGGCGGTTGGTCAGGAAATCGTGCAATGTGCCCCGGGTCGCATAGACCGGGATGTGGAGCCTGCGGGAGAGGACATCGACACCGGCGATATGGTCCCCGTGTTCGTGGGTGACAAGGATCGCACGGATAGTGTCAGGTTGTTTCCCTGCAGAGGCGAGGCGGTGCAGGGTCTCCTTTGCAGAAAGCCCGGCGTCGATGAGCAGGGCACCGCCCGACCCTTCGACAAGGATACAGTTGCCTTTACTCCCGCTCGCAAGGATGGTGCACTGCATTGCATGACAAGGTACGATCCGATGATATTTACGTGATGGCAATGGTGCAAAAAGAGCTCTGGTGAAATCCCCAACCGTGTATCGGTGATAGAGATCCATGTTGAACCGGTTTTCCCTGGATATCGCAAGGGGGGAGGCCGTAGTCGCGGGAACGGCAAACGCCCCCAAGAACGTTAAAAAAACAATGATTTCTACAGGGCCGCAACAAGGATAATTAATTATTTCCCAATCCTGATACGCACCGATGCGATTGTCCTCGCGGATGCCATACAGCCTATCCTGATTGTCCCTGTTTTACCTAAGAAGGGGTCTCTTCAGGAACAGGATCAGGAATCACATGAACTGCGGTGGCTTTTATGGTCGCATTCACCCGCATCAGGGGGGCAAGAGCGAGTTCCTCGCACGAACGCCGTGTGAGCAGTGCGGTGACCGGGATCCCGCAGTCAACATGCACGCGTGTGAAGGGTCCATAGGGGAGAAGACGGGTTATCGTGCCCGCAAGGCAGTTCCTCGCGCTGCTTGCGGGGATGCAGGTGTCCGGCAGCGAGAGTGTGACCTCCTCCGGGCGTATGCAGAGGGCCACCCGCTGTCCCTTCACCAGCGATGTGACTGCCTCGACACGGGTACTTTTAATCGCAATTGTGGCGAGATTGTTGTCATTGGACTCCACAATGCCACCGCGAACCGGATCGATTCCGACAAAGCTGGCAATCGCACGGTTTACGGGATGGTAGAATATGTCGTTCATCTCCCCGGCCTGGACAAGCCGGCCATCCATCATGACACCAATACGGCTGGCAAGGCGCTGCCCCTGTCCCATGTCGTGGGTGGCGATAACGACGGTGGTTTTTCTCTCCCGGTTGATCCATGCGATGAGATTTTCTATGATTTCTGTGGATACAGGGTCGAGGTTTGCGGTAGGTTCGTCGAGAAGAAGTAATTCCGGCCCGGTGACAATTGCACGGGCGATCGCGACGCGTTGCATCTCTCCCCCGGAGAGTGAGGTTGCCCGGCGCTTCGGGAGGCCGGAAAGTCCCACCATCTCCAGCGCCAATGTGACATGTTCATGGATCAGGTCTTTTGGCATTCCGCGGAATTCCAGACCAAAGGCGACGTTCTGCTCTACGGTTGTGTTCAGTACACCGGGTTTCTGGAAGACCATCGCCATCCGCCGGCGTATCGCCCGTCGATCGTGTTCAGCACCATCAGTGTGCAAACCATCAAAGGTAATGGTACCCCGGGTAGGCCGATCGAGCAGGTTGATGAGCCGGAGCAGGGTTGTCTTGCCGCTGCCGGAAGGTCCGATGAGTGAAAAGATCTCGCCACGCCTGATTTCAAGGTCTATACCCTCTACCACATCGCGGTTACCAAACCGGCGGGAAAGCCCCGATATCCGGATCATGCCTGCGGGCCTCCCCGGACCCTGTCGAAATCCGAGAGCGCACCCGAAGTGATCAGGTTCATGATCAGGACCACGACCAGTGCGATGGCGAGCAGCACAATTCCCAGCGCAATCGAGAGCCCGAAGTTGCCCATGCCGGTCTCGAGTGCGATCGATGTGGTGAGCACCCGGGTCTCACCCCGGATATTGCCACCGATCATCATTGCCACACCGACTTCGGAGATCGCCCTGCCGAAGCCCAGGATCACCGCACCGAGGATGGCGAACCGGGCTTCCCTCACGATCTGGGCGATGCTCTGGAATTCTGTTCCCCCGAGCGAGATGAGCGTGTCGCGGATGTTTTTATCGACACCGGAAAGTGCGGTAATCGTAAGCCCAATCATAATCGGCAAAATCAGGATCGACTGACCGATGATCATGCCGACAGGAGTGAAGAGCAACCCGAAAAACCCAAGAGGTCCGGACCGGGATATGAGCAGGTACACGAACAGGCCGATGATGACGGTCGGGACTGAATACAGTGTCTGGATGATGGTGATCACGACACGTTTTCCGGCAAATTCGCGGAAGTGGATGAGACCCCCCAATGGTATGGCGATGAGCGTGGCGATTGCTGTCGCAGACAAGGAGATGAAAAGGGAGAGTGCCGTGACTTCGAGGAGTTCGGGATTAAGGGTGACTATCAGCTGGAACGCCTGACTGAACCCGTCAATGATCTCCTGCACTGGAATCACCCGTGTTGTTAGTGTTGTTTTGGTCAGAATGGATTAAAAAGAGAAGGTTAAAGTGATGACGCATGAAAGCGTCCCCACCACAACCTCCTGATCTCAGGGGCTGTTTCCCAAAGAACCTGTTTTTCCGGGACGATTACACCTTAACGGCGACCACCGGTTTAAGGGCATCCGGCACGCTGCCGTATCCCTCAGCCGGCACGATCGGGGTCTGACCGTCCGCATTGAGCACCGCCTGGCCATCGCTGCTTACGAGCAGTTTTACAAACTCCACTCCCATATCCGGGGTTCTTGCACGTACCGGAACGGTCGCCGCATATATGATCGGCATCCCGACTTCGGTGACCGTAGTGGTACCCGACGGGCGTTTCACCTGCATGGTCTGATATGTCGCCATTCTTGTGGGATCTGAGAGATCAATTTCCGGCGGGAGCGTGATGTACTTCAATCCACTCTGGATTGCAACGCTGCTGTACTCGAATGCATAATCGACCTTCCCGTCCTTGAGCATCGGGGCGATGTCCGGTCCGGTCGGGGCTATCGTCAGTTTCTTTGCATCAGGTTCTGTGGCAGTCACATCGATCGTCCAGACGTTGTTGGAAGCAGTCTTTTTGATCTTACTGTACGGTGTGACAAGCGTATCGAAGATGAACGGGAAGTTGTATGCTTTTTCCGCAAGTCCGATGGTCATGAGAGACCGGTATCCTGCCGGGTCTGTCTTCGGGTCACTGATCGCATAAGTCACGCCATCGCGCCCCAGGATCATGTACCAGTTGTCCTTGTTGATCTCCTGTGCATATTTGCTCTGGTCCGTATAGCAGAGGACGATAGTGTTCTTTGCAAAGTTCACAAAATACGTTGCATTCGCCGGATACAGGTACTTGGAGATGAGCGAATAGTCCGCACTTGCGAGTACATCGGCTTTCTGGTTCTGCTTACCGATCTTGTCGACGAGCGCAGCGCTACCGCCGGAGAACAGCTGGACATCCACGTCGGGATGCGCCTTCTCAAACATCTTCTCGAGCTTGCCAAACGAAGTCTGCAGGCTGCCTGCATTGTACACCTTGAGCGGGCGTGTTGCCGTGGCAGGTGTCGTGAAGTCCGCAGTCACACCTTTCGGAACTCCTGCCGTCATGGGTGTGAACAGCCCTTTCCCGTACTTGTCCTTCCCGTAATTGCCGATGTCGGTCATGGTTTCCGGTGAGATAAGCCAGTTGATGAAGTTGTTTGACATTGTGATCTTGTCTGCCTGCGGGTTTGCCGGGTAGACCGTCATCACACTGTACAGGTTCATCAGGCTTGCACCTTGGGTAACGAGCGGCACAAGGGTCAGTTTTCCCTGGTATGCAAGGAACGTGCCCTCATCGGTGTAGGTATAGGCGCCCTTTTCACTTGCCATCTGGAGGGTCTCCCCCATGCCTTTTCCGGCTTCGATGTACCAGTTCCCGGATTTCTGGACGTCTGTTGCATAGGTGTATTTCGCTGCCTTCCACACGCTCTGTTCAGACGTGTGCGTGCCGGAAGCGTCACCGCGGGAGACAAACATGACACCTGCTTTTCCTGCCTTGCCCTGTGTCAGGATAGCCGTGAATGCCTCTTCGGGAGTCTTGCCCTTTATGCCTGCGGGATCGCTGGCCGGGCCGACAATCATGAAGTAGTTGTAGGCAAACGTGCGCCGGTTCAGCCCGTACCCGTCTTCAAGGAATGTCGCCTCAGATGAGGGTGAGTGGACGAGGAGGACATCAGCGTCGCCATTCTTCGCGAGCTCGATTGCCTTACCCGTGCCCTGTGACGTGATCAGGAGGTCGACGTTATACTTTGCCTCGAACTTCGGCTCCAGGTAGTTGAGCAGCCCGGTATCGTACAGGCTTGTCGTTGTCGCAAGCAGGAGCTTTGACTTTTCAGCAGTCACCGGTTTTTCCGTTGCAACCGGTGGTGTGCCAGCCGGGGTCTGCGCAGTCTGGCTCTGTGTTGTACAGCCTGCTATAATTACTCCCCCGACAAGGAGGATGAAACATAGCAGTATCATCGAGTGTTTTAAGGAACCCTTCATACTCTTCAGTCCTTTTGCGATCTACCTGTGATTTATTAATAGATATTACTTCTTTTTTTGGATTTGTCAAACGAATTTTATTAACCAATTGGTAAACAGGTGATATACCAGCGTACACTATTTAAGAAACAGAATGATGGGAAAAAAAGATGAGAGGGGAATCTTCATTCGGCCTGGCATTTCTTTGCGATCTCTGTAAAAATCGTGTGCCCGATGATTCCCACGGTCTCCGCCTCATACTGCACCTTCATGATCCCGATCATCTTCCGGCTGCCTTTTGCGGTCGTCA
>JAPKXV010000372.1 GCA_026394635.1 Methanoregula sp.
CTGGCGTCCCATTTATGGGCATTGTGGGTTTCATTATTGGCCCGGTGCTCGTCGCGCTCGCGGTGACCGGGTATAAAATACTCGCAGAAGAGGCGAGCGACCCGGCATTACAAACTCACCAGAACTGATTTTCTCATATGAAAACGGCTGCGCCGTTTTCATGTCCGTATATTTGCACCGTCACCGGCTCATCGGCGGTTAGCATGAAAATGGACATGATTCCCATCGGGACACAAGTCACAAAATGAAATTGCCGGGAGAATTTTCATAGGAAGTCGCATTGGCGGAATTCGGAAATTCATTGTCGGGACCAGCTAGCCAGCCGAACAAATTAAAGTCGATGCTGATTCCACTCTCCCGTTTCGAAGGTATGCATTGAACGCGAAACGTCCTCTTTTAATCCTGACATATTTTAATGAGTTTGCGATCTATGACTGCACAATCAAGCCGGAAATCGGGGATAATGCCACCCAGGGTCGTTCCGATATCTCCCCTTCAAGAAAATCCTTGAAGAGTGGGATTAGAGACTCTCGATCTTTTCGCAGGAAAGCCCCTACCCGCAATAAAATACCCTCAGATCTTCTTACCCATATCCCCTTTCATCAGGTATTTTACCGCGAGGAAGATCACCAGCGCGATGATCCCGAAATCGATGATCGCACTCAGGTAATCCCCGAGGAGAAATTTCAGGGGTCCGATCTCAAGCACTGCCGTCTGCCAGTTGCCTGAAGGAGTAACGATAGCCACGACGGGCATGACGAGATCGGTCACGGTGGAATTCACCAGTTTTGTAGCAGCCGTTCCTATGACGACCGCAACAGCAAGACCTATCACCTGGTACTTCTTGAGGAATTCCATGAATTCATCGTTAAATCCTGTGACTCTTTTACTGAGTGCCCACACGCCACCTTCAAGGATTTTTTCCGCTTCATCAAGCTCTTCGTCAATCTGTTTCTCACCCATAGTTTATCTCCGAGAATGCCAAGATAAGAGACTGATTCGTCTCGGATTCGGATTGCTCTGCCGGATTTTTATCAGGAGGACGGCTCTTCCGTTGACCTGTCCGCCCTGTCCCATTCACTGATTGCCATATATTTCCTCCCGAAGTACAAAGACCCGGTGTCCCATCAGCCGGTTTTACGGTCATTGACCTGCCTTCCCCGGGGTTTCTGCCGGCTGGGGAACCGTAAACACAAACTTCGCGTCCTCAGTCCGGTCAATCGCCACTGTGCCGGGGAGATGACCATGGAGCATGTTTACAAGCCGTTCTTTCCCTGGAATTTCTGCCGGTTTGGCAAACGTAAACACAAACTTCGTCCCCTCACTACTGTCGATCACAACCGTGCCATGGAGTTGGCTGGTGAGCCTGCTTACAAGCCGTAGTCCCAGCGATGTCTGGTTCTCCAGCGTGATGCCCTCTGGTATTCCTGAACCATTGTCCCTTACGATTATGTTCAGGGATTGAGCGTCTTCAGTTGCGGTAATGGAGAGCAGCCCGTCTTTCTTTTCTTTAAATGCATACTTTAAGCTGTTCGTGATCAGTTCGTTGATAATGAGACCCAAAGGAATTGCGGTATTGATATCTACATTAATTTCAGGGATCTCCTGTTCGAACTGGATTCTTTCGTCAGCAGCTTTGTACGACTGGAAGAGATTTGTTCCCAGTGCATGGATATAATCGCTTAGATCGATTCGGGAGAAATCTTCACCCCGGTAGAGGTGCTCGTGAACGAGCGCCATAGACATCACCCGGGTCTGGCTGTCTTTTAAGGCCTCAATGGTCCTGGGATCGGAGATTTTATTGATCTGCAGGCTGAGAAGGCTCGATATGATCTGGAGATTGTTCTTGACCCGGTGGTGGATCTCTCTGAGCAGGGTCTCTTTCTCGGCAAGTGACGCTTCGACCAGATCGGTCATCATCTTCCTTTCCGTGATATCCCGTGCGGATCCATAGATGAGGTCTCCTGCGGGGAACAGGCGCCATTCGATCCAGCGGTATGAACCGTCCCGGTGCCGATAGCGGTTCGTGAATTGCAGGACTTGTTTACCAGCCTTGAGTTCAGCCATTGCACCAAGAGATGCTTTCATATCATCCGGATGGACAAAATCAAGGAATCGTTTGCCTTCCAGTTCTGTAGGGCTGTACCCCAGAGCAGATTCCCACTCCCGGTTCAGGCGCCGGAAATGCCCGTCAGCATCAGCGATACAAAGCAGATCGAGCGTGTAGGTAAAGTACCCGTCCATCTCTTCGTTTTTCTGGCGTAGCGCCTCTTCCGCCAGTTTGCGATCAGTATTGTCCCGGATGTTGCACTGGATGACCTTTGTGTTATTTACCGTGTAGACATTACTGATGAACTCCACGGCGATGTGCCGCCCATCGGCAGTTTCGAGCGGCATATTTTCGTACCGGATGTATTCCTTGCGCTGTAATTCCCCGAAGTTGTCTTTGTTGGCAACGATATCCTTAAAGAGCCCGATCTCCCAGAGTTTCTTTCCGAGGAACTGGTCACGGGAGAATCCCAGCATGGCAATCAAAAACGGGTTCACTTCAACGATCTGCCCGGTATCGGCGTCGAGAATAAGAATACCGTCCTGTGCCGTCTCAAAAAGCCGCCGGTACCGGGTCTCTGTAGCATTCAGCGCCTCTTCCACAAGTTTGCGTGCAGTAATGTCCCGGATGTTGCACTGGATGACCTTCTTGTTATTCACCCTGTAGACGTTACTCACAAACTCCACGGCGATATTCCGCCCATCGGCAGTTTCGAGCGGCAGATCTTCATACCGAATATATTCCTTCCGTTGCAACTCTTCGAAGTTGTCTTTGTTGGCAACGATATCCTTGAAAACCCCGATCTCCCAGATTTTCTTTCCGAGGAACTGGTCACGGGAAAATCCCAGCATGGTAGTTGAATAAGGATTCACTTCAACGATCTGCCCGGTATCAGCATCGAGAATGAGAATACCATCCTGAGCGGTCTCAAAGAGACGACGGTACCGGATCTCAGAAGCATGCATCGCCTCTTCTGCCAGCTTGCGCTGGGTGATATCATGGGCAATGGTAGAAACTCCGATAATGTGGTTTTGTGCATCTCTGATCGGGGATGCAGTCAGGGCAATGTTGATCAGCTTGCCCTCTTTCTTCCTGCGCAGGGTTTCGTAACGGACAACCTGTTCGCCGTTCCCGATTCGCTCAAGAATTAAAACAGTGTCATCCGGGAGATCCGGTGGCACCAGCAGCGAGATACTCTTCCCGATAATCTCCTGTGCAGAATACCCGTAGATCCGTTCAGCATTGGTGTTCCAGCTCGTGATGATCCCGTCCAGCGTTTTTGCGAGGATCGCATCCTCAGAAAATTCCTCAATAACCGCAAGACGTGCCCGTTCCTCCCCCTCAAGTTTGCGGTAATTATCAAAATCCGCCTGGAGGTATTTCAGCTGGTTGAGCCGGTCTTCCGCAAGCCGGGTCTGGGTTTTAAGATCCTTTTTTAACTGCTCCTGGTTTTCTGTCATGTTTCACTCATGTTAGCAGCACTTCCTATAAGCCCCATGAATCCTATAAAAACCGCTGTAAGAAATTTCCCGTTTTGCGCATGAAACGAAAATATCCCCCGGCAATTTTCGCCAGATTCGGATTTTGGTAACGAGAGATGGTTGGCTAACCGCCATGGATTATCCGCTTTGTATCCGCTCCCGGTAGCCGACATTGTTTGTTCCTCCGAAAAATTGGCTGCAATCAGGGATTCGTTCCCGCAATAAGTCATAACTCCTCATAATTCCCGGTACGGTTGTTTCTGTACCTTGTCCTTCCTGATTGGTTTTTCCATAGATCCGGTTTTTTTATCAATCACTCTTGGGACAATCCCAGTAATTCCGGATAAAATCACTAAAAAAAACAATCAGTGAACTCGCAACGACCACACCCGTTTGATGGACATGATGCTCCGTAGCGTTGAAACACAGCTACACTATCCTTATGGAAATTACCTTCCACATTCCGGTAATTTTCCCAGATCCGACCGACATCCTCGCCAGCCTGAAACAGTTCAGAGGAATTTTCAAAGACGGGAATTGTCCTCACCCGTTTCGAATATTGAATAGGGAATTTTATAGGATCTTTGTCAGAATGCAGATTTTGCAACAAATTTTGCAACAATGTAACTGCTGTTTTTAGGAATAGAAGGGATTTATCACTTGGTAATCAGAGAGTATCAGGATTTGTTTTTTTCCAGGATTAATTCAAGGACTCCATCGGAAAACCGCTTTTTACTAAATCTGACTTCGCAGGGAATGGTAATCACCTTTTTATATTGTTTCATGTGATCCATTGCAACAATAGTAACCGAAGTCGAGGAATTTTCAAGATCGATTTTAATTTTTTCCTCAGCTACGCCAGGCAGTTCTGTAAGGATGCGGAGAAATTTTCCCTCATCGAAAAGGGTTATTGCTGGTTCGATCGTTTTCATGGGTCTGGCAATTATAGAATTTCCTGCTTGCATATTCCTGCTCTCCTGTTACTTTTTTTATGGATCCTCGTGTTTTTTCCTGGTTATTTCAATCATTTAAGTCATTGTTTTTCCCAGCTGCACAGCCAAAAAACGATCGGTGGGTAAATATTACCGACCATTAGCTGGGTGTATAATACGGTTTCACGGAATGCTGCAGTGCTTGCACGATCAGTGAACCTGATGTACGGGGCCGTTCTATGTATGATTACTTCAGAGGGTATTTACTCGTGGATGACAGTGTGCGAAGTCCAATCCCGAACATGGACTCCCTCCCCGTCTATCCACACGTGTGGCATTGTGTAGATTCTTGTTGTAAGCATTAACAAGCTCAAATGAGGCATTCTTTTTCTCAAAGATGCCGACCCACCTCCCACGGGTAATTCTATACCCGGTGATTACCTCTCCATAAAAGAAGATAAACCTGATGAGATTTTGCAATTCTTGCTACATATTTTATGACACGGGGATTGACACGTAAAAGAGGAGAGGAAATAAATCTGTCAGCATGAGATGAACAAGGACCACCTTTTTCGTTCATTGTGATACTCCACAACTAAAAAAAACCATGGGAAGAGGATTTGCCTAACTTCCTTTGGATAAGGAAGACGGCTGCCACGAAGCCGATAATGACGTTGACGCTGATGAGGGCTACAATTTCAAGGAGCGAGAACCTAAACCAGTTTCCTTCAATCGCGAAGGTCTGCTTTGCTTGTGCTTGGGTGTGGTGCTATCTGGGTTGCCGGGGTTGCCGCAAGCGGGATCTCCGCAATCAGGGCAAACGAAGAGAACCCCTTTGGAGAATGTGCCTGAAAGGTCAGGTACCCGGTGTCCATATCTACCTGTTGAAGGTCGTTGCGAGAACTTCACTAATCCCGGTATCCGATGTTCCCCAGAATCGTAACCGCAGCGGTTCTGCCGCTAACGGTTACCCACGACTGAGGGGTATCAGGTTTAACCCATGCCAAAGGATTATGGAGAAAAAAAGTCTGATAGTTCATTTCATGCAGCGGGTTAATTCGTATTATACCAGAAGCAACGATTTCACACGGTCAAAAGACATCCCTGTTGTTATTTTTTGACCGTACATTAACTCTATAACGTTCACATCCATCTCACTTAATTGCGTAATGTTTTCTGACCCGCTGTAGAAAATACTGTCCGGATAATCATTTGTTTCTCCCACAAAACCTAATTCAAACAATAAACCCCGTAAAATCCAGTGTGTTCGCGGGTCACCTTTCAAATCAGAATTAATATATAAATATGGTGATTGGGTAAAGTCCACCACTAACCATAAGTTAGGGTGGGCACTATGCAAACTATGGATTTCCGAGAAATCGGAAGACTTGTATCTGAGGATAGAATCGCTCTGGAATATCTCTGGAAGAACAGAGGAGAGCCAATCTGTTCATCCTGTTCCTCACCAGATTTTTATATCGTTGGGAAATGGCGAGCCCGGTGTAAACGATGCAGGAAAGAGATCTATCCCCTCAAAGGGACAAGATTCGCCATGCTTCGGATCACTCCGTCGCAGTGAA
>JAPKXV010000459.1 GCA_026394635.1 Methanoregula sp.
ACAGTGTCATATCGATACCGGAACGATGAAGGGAACGTTCCAGAATCCGCTGCTCCGGCTTGATGCCTACCGTACTTCCCTCATGCTCGCCGGTGCGGCTGCCTGCCTCATGGGCATTGATCCCGCTCCTCTCTCAACGTTCCTGCCTGTTGAAGGGAGAATGACCGTCCGCCAATGTGGCGATGTTACGGTCGTTGACAATTCGAACAGCGGTACAAATAGTGCATCAACCCTTGAAGCAGCGACATATGCCCGTGCCGTCTCGAAAAAAGAGGATATCTCCCTCGTTATCGGGCAGGAACACGGTGACGGAGCAGTGTGTGAAGGATTTTCGGACTAAAGCATCCTCGATGCAATACATGCGGTCAACCCCCGTCAGCTCATTATTGTCGGTCATGCACGCATCGGTGAACAAGGTTCAAAATTACCCGATACCCTGAAATTTACCCGTGTTTCATCGCTTGCCGAAGGATTGGAGACTGCATGCCGGTTGACAAAGAATGGCAGTATCGTACTTTCGGTCAAGACATGGAGATGAAATATGAAGTACATGCACCCCCGCCCCAGTTCGATCGTTGCTGCACTCTATACCGCCCGCGATCTTGCAGTCGATGTCTCTATCCTTCACGGCCCTTCGGGGTGCTCGTTCAAGCACGCACGGCTGCTCGAAGAAGATGGCATGCGGGTGCTTACCACCTCGCTTGCCGACAACGAGTTCATCTTCGGGGGGCAGAAACCCCTTGAGGATGTCCTGCGCTATGCAGAAGATCACTTCACCCCTCACCGTATGGCGGTGATCGGGACCTGTGTTGCAATGATCATCGGGGAGGATCTCACATCAGCCGTTGAAAATGCCGGTATTGTGACACCGACCATCGCTGTCGATATCCATGCCGGGTACCCGGAGAATATTGCCGGTGTCCTTGCGACGCTGGAGGCAGCACAAGTGGTAGGATGGATCAGTAATGACGAACTTGCCCGTCAAAGGAATCTTATGGAGAAGGCAAATGAAGTGGAACACCTGCGGGGAGCAGCCAGTGCTGCATATATCGAACCATCGCGGGGCGATATGAAGCATGTCGCTGCACAGCGCCTTATTGAATGCGCACGCAGCGGCAAGAAGGGTGTCGCGGTCCTGAATGCCAAAAAGGAGACGGCGTACATGTTTGCCGATGAACTGATCGCGCTGCACGATGCGTGCCCTGATGCTGATATCACCTATATCGCCAACCTTGCCGATCGCGGGCTCCCCAAGGTGCGGGCTGACGCAAAGAGAATCCTTGACGAGATGACCGCCCGGAATGTCGATTGTGAAATTATCGGGGCGCTGGATGAATACGGGGCGAATGGCGAGACCCTCGGGCAGCGGATCAGGGAACTGTCACCAGCATTTGCCCTTCTCTGTGGGGTACCGCATGCGATTCCCCCCGAATTTACCCAGGGAATTGAGTGCTTCTCCATCACGAACGGGCCACGACAGGTAGAACCGCTCCGTTCGATCGGGCACCGGCACGTGATTGTCGAGATCGACCTCCATCCCAAGACGCTTGGCGTCAGGGAGATAGTTGAGAGCGAGTTCGGTGCCGTCATACGGAGCCTCGCATGAAAGCCATCCTCATCACCGGTGACCGTTCGGGAAGCGGAAAGACGAGTATCACCCTTGCCCTTGCTGCGCTCCTTTCAAAAAATAACCGTGTGCAGACCTTCAAGGTTGGAATGGATTATATTGACCCGTCCTACCTTGCGGCGGTGTCAGGGCGCCCGTGCCGGAACCTCGACAGTTTTACCCTGAGCGACCACCAGATACGACAGATCTTTAATTTTGGATGCCGGGGTGCGGATATCGCACTTGTGGAGGGAGTGCGGGGGCTCTATGAAGGAGCAGAGGCACTTTCTGATGTGGGAAGCACTGCATCCATTGCAAAAACCCTGTCGCTTCCGGTCGTTCTTGTTGTCTCCGCACAAAGCATCACCCGCAGTGCTGCGGCGCTTGTCAAGGGGTTTGCGGCGTTTGATCCTGATGTCACCATTGCCGGTGTTATTCTCAATAATGTGAAAGGCGGCTCCCATACAAAAAAAGCCTCGACCGCAATCGAACACTACTGCAATGTCCCGGTGATCGGCGCCATACCCCGCATGGAAGAGATGCACCTGACCATGCGGCATCTCGGGCTTGTCCCGTACCGTGAAGGATCAGCGCATGGCGACTTTGATGCACGGATTGCATCAATAACGGAAAGTATTGGCAACTATGTTGACCTCGACCGGCTGCAATCACTCATGAAGGATATCACACCCCCGTCAGGCAAGACAACTCCCTTTGACAAAAACCCCTCGCGGGATGTGCGGGTTGGTGTAGCACTCGATGAGGCATTTAACTTTTATTATGCAGATCTCTTTGACCTTCTTCCTGCCCTTGGTGCCGAGGTTATCACCTTCAGCCCCGTCCATGACCGGCTCCCGGAAGCCGATGGCTATATTTTTGGCGGCGGGTACCCGGAACTCTTTTTACAAGGACTTGAATCAAACGGATCCATGAGGGAAGCGGTACGGGAGGTATCGCGCAATGGCATTCCGGTATATGCGGAATGCGGGGGACTCATGTACCTCACCGACCGGATGACCCTGAAGAAGGGTTGGCAGGGAGCAGAGCGCGATTCCTCGTTTGAGATGTGCGGGGTATTTTGTGGGGAAACGAGGATGCCGGAAAAAAGGGTGGTAAGCTATGTAGCGGGAATGAGTTCCGCGGACAGTCCGGTTGGGCGGGCATCGTTCAAAGGGCACGAGTTCCATTATTCTGATGTTACGCTGGACCCATCCACCCGGTATGCCTACCGCTTGTCGCGGGGCATCGGGATTCGGGACAACCTTGACGGGGCGGTGACGGACCGGACGCTGGGGAGTTATACGCATCTTCACCCATTGGCAAGCAGGGGAATGATACAGCATTTTCTTGAAAACTGCCGGAAAAAGAACTAAAACCCGGATGAAAAAAATCTCTTTTTGGCCGATTATCCGGATGATATCCTCCAGGTTACGGTTTAAGAAAAGTCGGTTCTGTTGAAAACCTTATTTTAAGCATCCAGTTTCTCAACTTTTTCCAAAGACTATCGCATCTTAGGGGATGCGGCAGCGGCGGGGACAAAGGTAAATGCCGAAGCCCCCAAGAGCGTTAAGAAAAATATTTTCTAAGCATTTCAACAGTGCCGAAAACTCAGGGTAAATTTGCCGCTTTGTTGTTCGTTATGATGTTACCTGCTTTCCTTCTTTCTCAAAATCCACAATTTTATCC
>JAPKXV010000238.1 GCA_026394635.1 Methanoregula sp.
CATCGAGCATCTTGACCCCGGCGAGTACTCATCTATTGCCCTGCACGTTGCCACAGACAAGAACACACCCGTTGGTATCGATCCGGTCACACTCACCATCACCTACCGGAACCCGGACGGGACGATCGAACGGCAGACGGAAACTGTCGGGATCCCGGTCAAGGGCAGGGCAGACATTGCCGTCTCGTCCGTCACCACCGCCCCGGTCCGACCGGTACCGGGCAGTGCGTTTACGCCCATTATCCGGGTGGAGAACACCGGCACCGACCAGGCTACTTCAGTGCGGGCAACGCTCGACAGCCCGTTTGCCGGGACCAAGACTTCATTCATTGGCTCCATCGACAAGGACAGCGATGCCCCGGCGATCTTCTACCTCCAGGCCACAAAGGACGGGACCGTGCCGGTCAACCTGACGGTCAGCTATACCGATGACTTCGGCCCCCACGCGATCGCGGAACAGGCAACGGTTACAACCAGTCAGTCCTCCGGAATGGTACCTGTCGCCATCGCGGTTCTGGCTGCCGGTATCATCGCAGGCGCGGCATACTGGTACTTCCGCATCCGGCCGGGGAAGCGGCATGGAGAATAACCATGGTGGGTACGGCGTCTCGCTCTACCTTGCCGTGCGGGCGATCCGGCGCGGCAACCGGAGTACGCTTGCCCTCACCATCCTGATCATCGCACTCGTCATGGTCCTGATGAACTTCATGGGCATGATCATCAGCGGCGTTGTCACCCTCTACAATGACCAGATGATCAATTACCAGTACGGCCACGTGGCCATCGAGCCCCGGGACAAGGAGATCGTTATTGCCGATGCCGATGCACTCGTGAAGCGCCTGAAGCAAATCCCCGGGATCATCGGGGTTTCGGCCCATACCGGCACCGCAGTCACCATCACGAATATCAAGACCGGGAAGTTCCAGTCAAAATCACTGACTGCCTTCAATCCTGAAGACGAGCAGAGCGCCACAAAGTACCAAATGGTCATAACGGATGGGGACTATCTCTCAAAGGGAGACACCGGCCAGATCCTGATCGGGACCCTCCTTGCGGGTAATGAGGATGAATCGCAGGACAAGATGCCATCGCTTGGCGGAATCAAGGTGGGCGACCGCGTTGAAGTGGCCTACAGCAACGGGGTGGTGAAGACCTACCGGGTGAAAGGGATCTACGAATCTCTCGGGGTCCTGATTGACTCCTCGGCATTTGTTACCCGGAACGAGATGGACTCTATCATGCACTCGGAAGACACGGCAACCGAGATCCTGGTACGGGGTGCATCGGCTGACGACGCCCCGGCGCTCAAGTACACGATCATGAGTTATGGTGTGGAGGAGAAGGTGAAGACCTGGAACGAGAAGGGCAAGGGGATCATGGGCGACGCCATCTCCAGTTTCAACCTTATCAAGAACATCATGACGTTTGTCTCCCTCATTGTCGCAAGCGTCGTGGTCTTCATCGTGACCTATATCAACATCATCAACCGGAAGAAGCAGATCGGGATCCTGAAAGCGATTGGCATCCGGAAACAGATCATCGTTGGCAGCTACCTGATCCAAGTCCTGTTCCAGTGTGTCTGCGGCATCCTTGTCGGTATCCTGATGCTGAACGCGATCAGTTTTGTGCTCACCGTCAACAAGCTCCGGTTCCCGATGGGATATATCACGCCGGTCGTTGATTACAGCAACCTCGCTGTCAGCATCGTACTGCTCTGTATTGTATCCTTGGTTTCCGGCTACATCCCGGCCCGCCAGGTAGTGAACGAAGAGATCCTGGATGCGATGAGGGGATGAGCATGATCGAAGTTGCTGACCTGAAGAAGATCTACCTGCTCGGGAACGTCGAGGTCGCTGCGCTACGGGAGGTCTCGCTCTCTATACAGAAAGGTGAATTCGTTGGGATCATGGGCCCGAGCGGGAGCGGGAAGTCTACCCTGCTCCACCAGCTGGGGCTGCTCGACACGCCTTCGGGCGGCCACATCCTGATCGATGGCACGGATGTCTCGCAACTGGACGACGAGGCACGGACCCGCTTCCGGCTCATGCACCTCGGGTACGTCTTCCAGGACTATGCGCTTGTCTCCGAGCTGACCGTGATGGAGAATGTTGCAATACCGGCGATCATGCAGGGCAAACCCCTGGCAGAGTGTTACGCTGCGGCAACACGGGTACTGGAAAAAGTCGGTCTCGCAAAACGGCTGGACTTTCTCGTCTTCGAACTCTCCGGTGGCGAGCAACAGCGGGTCTCGATTGCCCGGGCGCTTGTCAACACGCCGTCGATCGTCTTTGCGGACGAACCCTGTGCGAATCTCGACACGGAGAACTCGCGGACCGTGCTCGAACTGTTCCAGGCCGTGAACCGCGAGCTTAAGCAGACGATCGTGATGGTCTCGCACGAGCCGTGGCATATGGAGTACTTTGACCGGATTATCTTCATCCGGGATGGGTTGTTGGACGAGGAACGTATACAGC
>JAPKXV010000078.1 GCA_026394635.1 Methanoregula sp.
CCTCATCGTCATGCCGGAAGAATATGTCTTAATGGGTTCGTGGATGAACTCCCCCAGTTCGGAAAAGTCAATGATCGTCTGTTTCTTCCGGTCGATCTCGTCTTTTGTCATGCCGATGAGTGTCACGTTCATGTAAATATTCTCAAGCCCCGTCATCTCCGCATTGAAACCGGTCCCGAGCTCAAGCAGTCCCGTGACCTTTCCGTTAATCTGGATGGTCCCGCTGTCCGGGATCACAATACCGGAGAGAATTTTTAACAGCGTTGATTTACCCGCCCCATTCTGCCCGATAATACCAAGGGTCTCTCCAGCACCAACAATAAATGAGATGTTGTCGAGAGCAACAAAATCCTTGTGGTATTGTTTCCTGAAGAGGATCTCTTTGAGCCGGTCGGCAGGTGAGCGGTAGAGTTTGAATTTCTTTGAGATCCTTTCAACTTTTATCATATGTGTGTGTATTGTGGTTGAATTGCAGGTGCATTAAAAATATCGAAGTGATGGGCTTTATCCGTTAATATTTGCAGAATCAAAGTACCTCACGATCAGACGAAATCCCGGATATCTTTCTCAAGTTTTTTGAATATTACATAATCGACAACAATCAGCACCACACTCGCGATAAGTACAAGAGCGAGATAAAAAAACGATGGCATCCTCTGGAACATGAAAATATCATGATATGCAGACACAATCGCAAGCATCGGGTTCAAGATCAAAACCTGTTGCGCGAGCGGGGGAAGGATACTAAAGACATACACGATCGGTGTAAACCAGAACCAGATCTGGAAACCAATCACGACAACTTCCTTGAGATCGCGCAAAAAGACCACAAACATCGCAAGGAAAAATCCCAGTGCGTACGCAAACACCTGCTGGATAAGGTATATGAGTGGGATCAATACCAGATACCATGACAGGGGAATTCCGGTGATGAGTAGGATCACAAGGAAGATCGCAAGTGTAACCACAAAGGTAACGCTTTCTGATATCACAATAAAGAGCGGAAGCGTGGGAAGATCCACATGGATTTTTGCTATGATATTCTTTTTATCCAGAAAAACGGTAGATGCCCGCGTCACGGTATTTGCAAACGCCGTCCATGGGACCAGCCCGGCTATAAGATATACCCCATATCCCCAGATGGAGGACGTCCCCGGCAGCCGGGCACCCATCAGGCTGCCAAAGATGATCATATAAATCAGGATATTAATCAAGGGATAGATAAACGACCACATAAACCCGAGTGCCGAACCGGAATACCGTTCGGTAAAATCCCGTTTAGCAAGCTCAAGAATCAGGCTGAAGTTCACGATGTTTCCCTGCCGGGAGAGTAGGTTCCCATCCGATAATTTTGGTAATGACCGTTGGCATTGCAGTATTTTGAATCTTTCTTATTCATTCAGGAAATCCCCAAACAACTATTACAACAGGACGTACGAATTTCAGAGATTTCAATACTGGATTTAGTTGCTGCGGACATTGATTTACATTTGAACGTTGCCAAATCTTAATATGGGAATTCATTGTGCGTAACTCCTGTACACATTGAATTGCATGTGTCATGCGAAGGGATCTCTTTTTGTACAGAAATAATTAATATACCGGTAACTGGTTAGCGGTGATAGATTTCAATCCGCCGGTTCATTTCACCTTTTCCTGTACTGCTGCTCTCACCTGTTCGCCGAATTGCACCAGTCCAAATTCCCTTGCCCTCACGAGACAGGCGTCCCTGTACCGTTCAGGATTATGTGCAACAAACCGTATGGCTTTTACAAGAGATGCTACCGATGGTGCGACGAGCACACCAGTTTTATCCGTTACCGTCTCCCGGTACCCACCTTCATCTACTGCAACAACCGGCTTCCCGCTTGCCATCGCCTCAAGCGGTGTAAGTCCATAATCCTCATCCAAAGCCGTGCATATGTGTGCTTTGCACCGGGCGTA
>JAPKXV010000396.1 GCA_026394635.1 Methanoregula sp.
CAAAAGCGGACATAAACTCTGTCAACAAAACGGACATTAATTGTGGCACTCTACATTTAGTCAACCGCTCCGTTCAATAGGTCAGCACAAGGTATGCCATCGCTGTTGTGAGGAACGCAAACAGGAGGATAATGACTGCAACCGGGATGATAAACCCCATCATCCCGTTGACCGTAGAAGCGATCTGGGAGATCCGCTGCGAGCCGAAGACCACGATCCCCCGGCACCACGCGGTTGCTCCTGCGGTGCGGGCGGGAACGGCATCGGCAATGGCATCGATGACCGCCTCCTCGACGAGAGGGTAAAAGGCGTCGACGCTTACCCTGAGCCCCACCTGGTTCCTGCCGGAGATGGTGTTGACCACGTGGGTATCGGTTGTCATGACCTCGCACTCGTCAACGTGGGCGAGCAGTCTCCTGCGGATCTCGTCACGGGCGCCGGTCTGCATGTTGTTGCCGTCAAAGAGGACGTACGCAGTCTTCTGCCCTCCCGCATCCACGACAAGGACCTGGACCCCGAGGTCGCCGAACCCCTCCTGCCGCGAGAACGGGAGCGCCCGCGCCGCGTATCCGGCAGAGAACCGGACCTGTTCTTCCTGTGCGGTCGCAACAAACGCAGCATCCGCGGCGCTGACGTACTCCATCCCGAGTTCCGTTGCCGGGAAGACCCCATTCTCCATCGCATCCATGCAGTTGTGAGCATCGATCAAACCGACGTGACTGAAAAACTTTTCCCCGGATTTCATGATCGCAAACCCGAGAGAGAACTCAAGGTCCTCGGTGACTTTGGGTGACCGGGTCGCAGCGACGAGTATGGTGTCCCCGAACGCTTGGACAAGCACATCCACCGACCCGCACCGGTACCTCGCCGATACCGTGCAGCCTGTGTTGGCGCAGGACTTCGGGAGGGCCTGCAGGACAGCGGCACCCACTTTTTTCACCTCGTCCTCATCTACGGGGTTGAAGTCGTGCGACGCCGAACCGTGGAAGACCATCGAGGCGGTACCGAGCATGCCGTGGAGGATCTTCGGCAGGTTGCTTCCGCCGATCTCACCGAGGGGGCCGGGATGGACGTTGGGGACCGTGACCACAATCTCCTCCTTTCCCTCCCTCTGCATAACAAGGGAGACCTGGGGCACGACAACGCTCTCGCCAATGCTCCGGAAGAAGTCATCGAGCTTCCTGCTGCCCTCTGATAGGTGTGCGAGGAACGCATTAGCCAGTTCGAGAGGCCCGACCCGGAAGTTGGCTTTCATCGGGCGTTCGATCACGATGATGAAGAGGAGGACGCCGATCGCGAAGCTGATATGGAGGAGGACCGAGATCAGCACAAACTGCATGCCGAGAAATAGCGCCGCCCCCGCGACAGCGAGGCCGGAGTGAAGGAGCGCCGGGACCACGACCCGCTTGAGGTGGAAATCGACAACGGCCGCAAGGAGGAGCATCCGGAACGAGAAGACAAATGCACACGAAACGGCAAAAAAGACCGGAAACGAAGAGCTGATGAGCAGTATCGGGGATAAGGAAACAAAGATCGAGATCACAAGCCCGATCATAGCAGTAAGCCCGGACCATTCGTAGGTGAGTTTCCCTTTGAAAAACCGCATCAGCCGCGGCGTGAGCGCAAGTGCGGCAACAGCCGGGAGAAGGTAGGCAAGGACCGGAAACAGGCTTACGTTATCGATTGTTCCCCCCTTCCTGAGCACCACCATGATCTCGACGCAGGCAGAAAGGAGCAGGATGATGGTAAGTGACTTTGCCCATGACGGGGTCGTAACGATATATTTCGAAAGGGCTTCGAGTTTGAGATCCATCTCACCTGACAATGTACACCATCCTTTGCCGCATTCCTGGTACGGAGAATCCCTTACAGGTACACCCTGTTCGGTTATGCCTGCAC
>JAPKXV010000312.1 GCA_026394635.1 Methanoregula sp.
CAGTTCGTTATATCCCATGATGGCCGTGAGCTGGTTGAGGACATCGTGACGGGTTACGCTGCCTACGATCTCCAGTTTTTTTTCTGCAAACACAAGCGCCCGCACCAGATCAGCAGAAGCCGGTTCACAAGGGCCGGAAGTTCCGCTCGCACCATCATTAATTTTATTATTCCGGAAGTCTGTTGGGTCAGGAGACATGCTCACCAGATGTATGGATCGTCGTTCCCTGCACACAAAACAGGGGATGTTCGTATACACTACTCTGTATCATTAACAATTAAACTAACCATAATCATGGGGGGATTTCCGGTTCAGCAGGTGTCCGGGTGCAGGACCCAACAGAAAAAGAACTATTGCAGGACAGAGCCCAAATTACCGGAGCCAGAGATCCGTGATCACCCCATGGCACACCGCACCATAACCTATTCCCGCAACATCTTCCTCCCGCTCACCACCGTCTGCCGGAACCGGTGCGGGTACTGCTGCTTCCGCACACCAGCGCAGGAAGGGTGCCTGCTCGCGCCGGAGGTTGTCGAAGAGACGGTTAAAAAAGGGGCTGCTCTGGGATGCACCGAGGCACTTTTTACCTTCGGCGAGCGCCCCGATCTCGAACCCGAATTTGCCGGGTATCTCCGGAAAACGGGTTACCGGAGATTCCTTGACTATGTATATGCAATGTGCGAGCGATCCATTGGATACGGTGTGCTCCCGCACACCAATGCCGGTATTCTCACCTACGATGAGATGGCGAAGTTGCGGGAAGTGAACGCAAGCATGGGGATCATGCTCGAGACCACGGCTGACATTCCCGCTCACCGGAACTCACCTGGAAAAAAGCCGGAAGTCCGGATTGCGATGATGGAGGATGCCGGCAGGCTGAAGATCCCGTTTACCACCGGGCTCCTGCTGGGCATCGGTGAGACATTTGCCGATCGCGAAGACTCGCTTACGGTCATCCGCGACCTGCACCGGCGCTTCGGGCATATACAGGAAGTGATCATCCAGAACTTCTGCCCCAAGCCCGGCACCCCGATGGCAGGCAACCCCGTGCCGACAACACAAGAGATCTGCGCAACCATCCGGCTCGCCCGCGAGATCCTTTGCCGCGATATCGCCATCCAGATCCCCCCCAACCTCATCGATGCGCAGGTGCTCATCCCCTGCGGGGTGGATGACCTCGGTGGAATCTCCCCGCTCACGATCGATTATGTGAACCCGGAGCACCCATGGCCGGAGATTGGCCGGCTTAAGGATCTTATCGGAGACGCGGACCTCAGGGAGCGCCTCTGTATCTACCCTCAATTCATTGAGCGGGGCTGGTACCCTCCCGTTCTGCAACCTCTAATAAACAGGCTCGCACATACATTAGATCAGAGGAAACATCCGTGAAGCAGCGTGACCTGTTATACGAGGGCAAGGCGAAGTCCGTGTACCGCACAGAAAAAAAAGGCAGGCTGATCGTCAGGTTCCGCCATGACATCACCGCCTTCGACGGCGGGAAAAAGGATGTGCTGCAGGACAAGGGCAGTTACAATGCCCGCGTGTCCGCATTCTTTTTTAAATACCTTGAAAAACACGGGGTAAAAACCCATTTTGTCAGCATGCTTGACGACCGCACGATGGTCGTGCGGGAACTTACCATGATCCCGCTCGAGGTGATCGTCCGGAACGTTGCTGCAGGGTCGATCGTCCGCAACTACCCGTTTAAAGAGGGCACAAAACTCGATCCGCCCGTCATTGTCATCGATTACAAGGATGATTCGCGGCATGACCCGATGCTCAACGACGATATCATTACCGCCCTCAAACTCTGCACACAGGGAGAACTTAAAAAGGTCAAGGCTGTTGCGCTGAAGGTCAATGACCTGCTCGCTGGCCTTCTTGCAGAACAGGACATAACGCTCGTGGACTTCAAGATGGAGTTTGGCAGGCAGGGAAAGACGATCTACCTTGGCGACGAGATCTCCATGGACTCGATGCGCCTCTGGGACAAAAAGACCGGTGAATCACTGGACAAGGATGTGTACCGCTTCGACAAGGGAGACGTCATGGCGACCTACAACCGGGTGGCAAAACGGATCATCGAATAGCACCTGTAACGCTGATGGGAAAAATTCGGGAGGGAAACAATGAAAAACTTTGACTCCACGATCGGGCACATCGAACGCAAAGCATAACGTGTCAGGTAAAATACAATCCACACAGAACGGGAAAATTAAAAAAAGGTCGGGATAGGATGAAAGAAGAAAATACTGATGAAGCGGATATGCTGAAATGGGCGAAGGCCTACGCACATGAACACGGCTGGGCACTCAATCCCGATGAAAAACAGCTTGCCACGGTGATCCGTGGGCTTGTCAGGAACACAACAAAGTTCGGGCACAAGTACTGCCCATGCCGGCTCCGGAGCGGAGACAAGGAAAAAGACCGGGCGATCGAATGCCCGTGCGTGTATCACAAGGACGAGATTGCAAACGAGGGCAGCTGCCACTGCAAGCTCTACGTTAAGAAAGAATAACAGCCGGGAACTTTTCCCTTGAACTCTTTTTTATGCACCCTGAAGAATCCGGTGCAGGGTCTCTTATCCGTAACGGGCAGGCACCGGTTGTCGGCCATGCACCACGTCTTCTCATTCTCGGCAGTTTCCCCGGTAAAAGATCCCTCATTCATACACAGTACTATGCCCACCCGCAGAACCAGTTCTGGCAGATCATGGAATCACTCCTTGGCGTTGACCGTCACCTGCCCTATGCAGACCGCATCGGGGAGTTGGTCCGGTACCGCATTGCACTCTGGGACGTTATCGCCGCCTGATACAGGGAGGGAAGTACTGATCACTGTATCAAAGACCCGGTATTCAATCCCCTGAAAAACCTGCTCGAGTCCCCCCGACAATCCATGCCATTATGTCCAACGGTGCAACTGCTGCACGGTATGGGGCCAAGCTCCGGATTATGGAAAGCATCCACCTGATCCCGTTGCCCTCCACGAGCCCTGCAAACGCCCGGTGTACTCTTGCAGAAAAGACCGGACGCTGGGAAATCATTGGGGAATTCCTCTGACAATAAAGAGAGAGCCAGAGGATAAAGAGAAGAGAATAAGGTCTACCGTTCCAGCCGGAACTTCAGGAATATGACATGGTAGATCGCATAGAACCCGACGAGCACCGCAGCGCTGTACCCGAGGATCGCCAGCCAGAACACCTCTTTTGGCAGAGTTAAGGAAGACGAGATGAGGATAAGCGAAGATCCGACGACAAGAGCTGCCACGACAAGCCCGATCATCAGCTTGTCGCTCGCGCGGTCAAGTGCCATCTGGAGCTTCTGGATATCGGTATCGACAACCTCGAGCCTGACCGTACCGGTAGAGAGGCGTTTTAGCATCAGGTTCACGTTGCGCGGGAGGTCGAACATCGCGTCAACTGCTTCCATCATCGAGTTGGACGCCCGCTTCACGTATGCGGCTGAAAGGTTATTGGTGTCGGCGAGTTTGGTCAGGTAAGGGGTGATCTCTTTTCCGAAATTAAAAAATGGATCGAGACGCACGCCGATGTCCAGCACCATCATAAAGACCTTCAGGAGGAGCATCAGGTTCATCGGCACTTTGAGCCGGTATCTCCGCATCGTTTCGGTGAGCTCAGTGACCATCAGCCCGAAATTGAACTGATGTACCCGGTCTCCGCCGAAGTCATGTATCATGATGTAGAGATCATCCCGAAGCGGTTCGCGGTCCACTTCGTTGATCTGGATACCGAATCCCTCAAGGGACTTGAGCATCAGCTCGATATCCTCGGTCACCAGAGCAAAGAGCAAATTGATGAAGATCTGCCGTTTCTCCGGGCGCAGGACACCGACGATGCCAAAGTCCAGAAAGACGACATCCCCATCTTTTGTCACGAGCAGGTTTCCGGGGTGGGGGTCTCCATGGAAAAAGCCATCCTCGAAGATCATCTTGAGGTACGCATGGAACCCGCGGACGCCTACCTCATGCGGGTCGACGTTCATGCCCTGGATCGCCTCAACATTATCGATCCGCACTCCTTCGATGAACTCCATCACGAGCACGCGGGTCGAGGAGTACTCCCAGTAGATCTTCGGGAACCCTATGCCGGGAACATCCTTGAAATTGCGGGACATCCTCTCAGCGTTGCGGGCGTCCCGCATGAAGTCAAGTTCCTTTCTGATCTGCTGGGCGAAGTCCTCGACCATGCCGATGGGGTTGTATACCCGCACCTCGGGAAAGACCGCATCGAACCGATCTGCCATCGAAGTAAGGATCGCAAGATCGGTCTCGATCACATCAGGAATGTTGGGGCGCTGGACTTTGAGAGCAACCCTCGTCCCGTCCTTGAGCACTGCGCAGTGAACCTGCCCGATAGAGGCAGAGGCAAGCGGTGCCTCGTCAATCTCCAAGAACCAGTCATCGATATTCGGGCAGGTCTGCAGGATCACCTCCTTAACATCGGAAAATGGCAGGGGTTTGGCATGGTCCTGGAGTTTTTTAAGCTCTTCGATCAGCTCGGGCGGCAGGAGCTCCGTCCTTGTGCTCATGATCTGCCCGAACTTGACAAACGTGGGGCCGAGCTCTTCTACTGCGAGGCGTATCCGCTCATAAACGCTTGAAGTTTCAGACGGACCGCCGGCTGTGGGGAGACGGAATCGGGGTTTTCCCGGAAACAACTTCTCCAGCGCTATGCCAAAACCGTACTTGCCCAGGATGTCCACGATCTGGGCGTACCGCCGGATCTGTGTGACCATGCGTAGTGATTGGTTGTCAGCCTACTTAACCATCACGTCTTAAATTATTTATTGCCGGAAAAATCAAAAAAACGGAGTCAGGGCTCTTTTCTGAACACCACAATCCGGTTCGTGTTGGTGCCACAACCCATGTTATTCACACCCCAGATATGGGAAGTCTTGGTGAATGCCTGCGTGTTGATCATGACCGCTTTGCAGGAAAACCCGGCAGTGATCCCGAGCGGGACGACGTGCTCCTCAAGCCGGACGGTCCCTTTTCTCACCTCGCCGACTTCAAATGCCACCCACCCGCCGGGTGCTGTTACCCGGTAGAGTTCACAAAACACATCTGCCATCACTGCCTTCCACCCATCCACTGTCCTCGCCATCGTGATGATCTTTCCTATTGCATCACTCTCGAGCCCGTTGAACCAGCACCGGAGCCAGTTGTCGCCACGGTACTGGACGATGTCAAGGAATGGGGGGGATGTGACCGTGAGCTGCACGGTGTCATCGGGGATTTCAGGAGTCTTCCGTGCATCGCAGGTAAGGAACCGGGCCCGTGTTCCGGCAAAGTTCAGGGCTCTTATCTGGGGGCCGGTCAGTGTCCGCAGCAGGCTCTTTGTTTTTTTGGCAATTAGCCGGTGCGTGTCCCGGTATTCCGGCACCTGAGTCCGGCGTTCATTGATACGTCTCTGACTCTCCTGCGAGACTGCCTGGTTGGGCGGGAGGGTATACACCGAGAAGAAACCCGGAGAATGCCCGGTCAGACGGTTGGTCGCAACCATCGCGATCCACCGGTCAACGGCATCCTCTGATCCCACCCCCCGTCTCCGGCACAGGTATGCCCTGATCCCGGCAATCTCACGTTCTGTTTTTTCATGATAGAACATCGAAAGGTCGACCGCTCCGGGCTCTCCGTCACGGGGGAGCGCAAGCAGGCGCCCCTCAACCGCTGCAACCGTTGGAGGGAAGAACCGCGGTTCGGTCATCATCCGGGAGAGAGGGTTTGCGTCGTTGGCGATGACATTGCGCCCGAGAAGCCCTGCCTCAATAACCGTCGTCCCCCTCCCGGAGAACGGGTCGTATACGGTGTCGCCTTTTCTGGTCAGAAGCCCGATAAAAAACCGGGGGATCTGGGGTTTGAAGCAGGCACGGTATGAGATCTGCATGCCCGCTACAGGATACAGTACTGGCCCGGGTTCTGGTCTTTTCTGAACCCGGGCTGACAAAGCCTGCCAGGTACCTGTTCAGGTCAAGTGTGCGGGAACCTGCCATTCGAATCGCCCCTGTTACAAGATACATTGGGGAAGTGAACGTATAGCCTCTGTGATAGGTGACAATACGATCGAAAAAATGGTGAGATTATCTGTGGGTAAAATACGCCATAACGCCGTCATCCGAGACCGCATCGATCTTTGCAAACCCGACGCGCTCGAACTGCACAACCTTCCCCAGCTCCTGTTTCACTGCGGGTTCACAGGCCCCGTATATCTCACCTTCCTGTGTAAGCAGCGTGCACGGGACACAATCCTGTGCCGGGAGCCACTGGATGATGGGGGCTTTTGCCGCCCGGGCATCCGCAAGCGAGTCGCCCGTGTAGGTAAACGAGGGTGGTGTGCCGTCCCACGCGATTGTCACGTTGAAGAGATCCTTGAGCCGGAGCATGGATACGTCCCGGTTGATCTCGCTCTTGGGGACCAGCACCGTCCCGGTACATTCAAGCGTGCGGTTGCCCCGCGAGGCATCGTTCGGGTGCAGCAGGGCGTGCGCAGTGTGGGGTCTGGCACCCTCGATCTGTGCAGTCACCGGATCAGGGACAAAGAAGTACCGGTTTGCCACCGGGTCGACGATCTTCCTGTTCTCGGCATAGAGGTTGTCCCACGAGAACGAGATATCGGTTTCGCCTATGCCGATGGCAAGCACTGCATTCCTCACCGCATCCGGTGAGATCCCCCGGCGGGCGAGCGCCCGTAGCGTACCGAGCCGGATATCATCCCAGCCGGTATATGTCCCCTCTCTGATGCCAAGCCGCATCTGGGATGTGGAGAGAACGACACCCTCGATCCCCATCCTGCCGTAGTGCCGGTACACCGGCACGTTCCAGCCAAAATGGTCGTAAATGAAGCGCTGCCGGCGGGTGTTCGCAATATGATCTTTCCCCCGGATCACATGCGTCACCCCGAGCAGGTGGTCATCAGCGACAACCGAGAAGTTCATGAGCGGGTAGACATGCGCCTGCACCTGCGGGTGCGGCGGGGAATCAAGAATCCGGAACGCCGGGAAGTCCCGCATCGCCGGGTCGGGATGGTTCAGATCGGTCCTTACCCTGACGGATACTTCACCTTCGCGGAAGGTGTGGTCGAGCATCTTCTCCCAGAGTTCAAGGTTCTTTTCCACGGCCTGACCGCGGCACGGGCAGGCGGTCTTTGCCATCTTCAGTTCCCTGAAGCGATCGTTATCGCAGGTGCAGACATATGCCCCGCCCCGCTCGATCAGCTGGCGGCAGAGATCGTAGTAGAGCGGCAGCCGGTCGCTCTGCGTAACGGTTTCGGTGATGCCAAGACCCAGCCATGCACTATCCTCCCTGACCGTCTCATACGCTTCGGGGTCAACCCGCTTGGGGTCAGTGTCTTCGATGCGGAGGATATACCTGCCTCCATACTGCTTGACGTACGCGTCGTTGAGCACCGCAGCCCGTGCATGCCCGATATGGAGTGGCCCGGAGGGATTGGGCGCAAACCGCATGACGACGCCGTTCTCTGCACCCTCGAGATCAGGGAGGGCTCTCTTGTGCTCGTGCTTTTCAAAAAGGCTGGCGTACATATCCGGGGCAATCACCTGGAGCTTTGCCACCCGTTCATCCACAGAGAGTGCCGCGACATCCGCGATCGCTTCCTGTGCGAGCGCCGAGATCTCCTTTGCCCGGCTCCGCAGTTCAGGGTGCGCTCCCATCACCATGCCGATAACGGCACCTGCCTGCGGGACTCCTCCGTGCTTCACCGCGTTCTGGAGCGCACAGCACAAGAGCAGCTCCTTTGGCTCCTGCCCTGCCATCTAGAAGCTCCGGGTCACAAAAAATTCGCCGATGTCCATTAAGAGCTGGCGTTCCGGTGTGGGGGGGAGGATGGCAAGGTGTTTGTTGCTGTCGGCGACAAGGTCTGCTGCCACCTTCTTTACATCGGCAATCACCCCTGCGTCGGTGAGCTCGGCGATCGCCGCATCGATATCGGCATCCGTGAGCTCGCGCCGGTATTTCAAAAGATCAATACCTTTCTCCCGTGCCTTGATCATAATAAGCGTCTGCTTTCCTTCACGGAGATCGGACGCACGGTCTTTCCCGCTCTTTTCCGAAGGGGTCAGGAGATCGATAAGGTCGTCCTGGATCTGAAACGCAATACCGGTGTTAAGCCCGAAGTTATAGAGGGTTTTTGTCTGCTGTGCATTGCCGCCGCCAAGGATCGCCCCGATCCCCGCAGCTGCTGCATACAGGACACCGGTCTTCTTTTTTACCATCTCCATATATTCGTACTCGCTCACATCGTCCCGCTTCTCAAACGACATGTCCATGTGCTGCCCCTCGCAGATATCGGCACAGGCACGGGCAAGCATCGACACCGCACGGACCTTTGCAGTCCCGTCGGCGTTTGACAGGCAGATGAACTCAAATGCCCGGGCATAGAGGACATCACCGGCGAGGATACCGGTTGGCATGTCCCATTTTGTATGAACGGTCTGCACTCCCCGTCGCAGGGTGTCGTCATCCATGATGTCATCATGGATGAGGGTAAAGGTGTGGGTGAGCTCGAGTGCGAGTGCCGCCTGCATGATATCATAGGAACTCCCGGGCTTCACCGCATCCGCAGCGAGCATGACAACCGCCGGGCGGAGCCTTTTTCCTCCTGCGGCAAGGAGATGGGCGGATGCCATGTTCAGCTCGCCAATCCTGCACGTAAAATACCGGTCAATCATGCTGTCGATCTGCGCTGCGACGGATTCCAGGTACGGTTCGAGTTCCATGACAAAATTCCCCTAATTCAGCTTGAGGCGCTGCCCGTTCTTCAGCATATGAACCGTGGACTGGGCGGTGTACCCCATTTCCGTAGCAAAGTCCGTATACCCGGCCGTCATCTTCAGGTGCCCGTGGGCAGGGATGATATGCTGAGGGTTGAGCAGCTGGATGAACTCATAGTGATCCTCACGGTAGGCATGACCGGATACGTGCAGATCTTCAAAGATGCGTGCACCGGCATGCCGGAGGTGCTGCTCGATCATGTAGCGCTGGCCGAAGTTCATAGGGTTGGGGATCACCGTTGCCGAGAAGATGACCTTGTCCCCTTTTGCGAGCTGGTAGGGCGTGTCCCCCGTCGCGAGACGGGTCAGGATCGAACCGGGTTCACCCTGGTGCCCGGTGACGATCGGCATGAATTTCTCCTTACCCTCCTTCATCATCCGGCGCATCGTCCGGTCGACTGTCCGCCGGTTGCCAAAGACGCTGGTCGTTGACGGGAACGAGACGAGCTTCATCTGTTCTGCAGTGACCGAGTACCGCTCCATCGACCTGCCGAGAAGCACCGGCTTTCTCCCGATCTCGTGGGCACATTCCGCTATTGTCTTCACCCGCGCAATATGCGAGGAGAATGTGGATACAATAATCGCGTTCTTGTCGTCCTCATAACTGGTGAGGGTATCGCGGACAAGGTTGCGGGCGATCCGCTCGCTGGGACACCGTCCCGGGCGATCGATATAGGTACTTTCCACAATCAGTGCAATTACACCTTCTTTCCCGATCTGGCGGAGCCGTGCAAAGTCCGGTGGTTCACCAATGACCGGTGTCCGGTCCAGCTTGAAATCACACGCATACACGATCGCTCCGTGGGGTGTGTGAAGTACCGGAGTAACGGTGTCAATGATCGAGTGCTGCGTGCGGACGAACTCGAGCACCAGGTTCTGGGAGAGCGTGTAGCGCTGCCCAGACTTGAGTGCAAAGAGCTTGTTATTTACACCGAACTTCTGCTCACCGGAGATCTGCTGCCGGATCAGTTCTGTGGCATACGGGGATGCGATAATCGGCGCATTGTACCGGTGTGCCAGTTTCGGGATTGCCCCGATGTGGTCAAGGTGCCCGTGCGAGCATACGATCGCTTTGACCGTCCCTTCGATCCCGTTCATCAGTGTATCGTCCGGTATCGCCTTGATCTTGATCAGGTCAAGGGAGTGCATATTCTCAATTTCCGCATCCTCGTGGATCATTATCTGGTCCAGCCGGAGTCCCATGTCAAAAATGACAATTTCATTTCCGCAGCGGACGGCAGTCATATTCCGTCCGACTTCATCATACCCGCCCACTGCGATAATCTCGATTTCCATGTATACTGTCTCCTGTTCTTTTGTTGTTGTGGTAAAACAAATTTTTTTTAAATTTTTATTACCTGATACCCGCCGGATTGTCCTTTTCTATCATCTGCCGGGTCTTACCGGTGACAAACACCCGTGCTTTCTTAAGGTCGGCAACCCGTGCAGAGCCGGTAAGGAACATTGCAACGTCCAGTTGCCGGTGGATCGCATCGATTGCCTGTTTTAAGGCCTCGTCACTTTCAAGAGCCGGGGGGAGAAGCGGGAGCGCCATCCCGCAGAGGTCGGCCCCGAGTGCAAGCGCTTTTGCCATGTCAAGACCGGTGCGTACGCCGCCTGAGGCAATCACAGAGCCCGGGGATGCCAGCACTTCGCAGAGGCTCACGACCGTGGGGATCCCCCAGTCAGCAAAGTCCTCCCCGAGGATCTTGTTATTCCGGTCTGCTGTATTCCGGTTCTTTCCGGCCCGGACGCTCTCAACCGCCGACCACGAAGTCCCGCCAGATCCGCCAACATCAATTGCTGCAACCCCCGCACCCCAGCACATCCGTGCAGTCTCCGCTGAAATGCCGGAGCCGGTCTCTTTTACAATCACCGGTGTCTTTGTGTCCCTGCAGAGAGCCTGTACCGCACCGAGGCAGCCTGCCGCGTTATGGTCTCCTTCCGGCTGGATCGCCTCCTGCAGGAAATTAAGGTGGATTGCGATTGCGTCAGCACCGATCATCGCGATGGCCCGCTCCGCCCACTCGATCCCGTGGTCACGGAGCTGGACAGCCCCGAGGTTTGCCACGAGAAACGCGTGCGGTGCTTCGTCCCTCACCACCGAGAATGTATCGGCAAGGTCAGGGTTTTCGAGTGCAGCCCGCTGCGAACCGACGCCCATGCCGATTCCGAAGCGCTCCGCTGCCCGCGCAAGCCGGGCGTTCACCGCTTTCGTTTCCGGGTGCCCGCCGGTCATTGCAGAGATAAAAAGGGGAGAGGAGAAAGTCCGGGATAAAAACCGCGTGCGCCGGTCAATTGCTGCCATATCGCACTCCGGCAGCGCGTTGTGTACGAACCGTATGTCGGAAAAACCGGCGTCGCCACGCTCGATGTCCTCCTCTGCACAGATCCGCAGGTGGTCGAGCTTCCGTGACGATGTAAACCGTTTTTTGTCTCCCATGATTTCCCTACCCTCTCATCCTCTCACTTTTGTCCCGCCGCAGTCCCTTCCCCTCAGGAAATCGGGGATGCGCGAGACATGGAAAATTTCAGACCCGACACCCGCATCCGCGAGCTCGAGCAGTTCGTTGATCTTCCCTCTCATTCCACCGGTGACATCGGTAAATGTCGAGCTGCCGATCTGGAGGGATGTGCCAGATGCCGGTGTAATTTCCGGCACCACCACCCCTCCCTTCAGCACTCCCGGTACATCGGTGGCGAGTCCCACATGGCTGATAGTGAGCAGCGGTGCAAGGTACCGCACCATCTGGACACCTGACACAATGCAGGCACCCCGGGACTGGTCCATCACCACATCACCGTGGATCACTGGGACTATCCCGAGGGTTACCATTTTTTCAAGATGCCTCGCTTCAAACGCGACCAGCCTGCCGCAATCCGCAAATGCGACATGGAGCGGGTGGACCCCTACTGCCTCCACGCCCTGCCCCTGGAGTGCCGCAACAACTTCCCCGTTCAGCCGCGCAACCGCGTTATGGGTAATTGCAATCCCTTCCGCGTGCCCAGCTGCTGCACCGCGATCAAGATGGAACCGCTTTGCTTCCGGGTGACCGCAGGAACCGGCGCCGTGGACGACCACCAGCCCCGGTACCGGGTTTTTCGCAACCGCTTCTGCGATGGCAGACACCTGCCTCCGGTTGATTGCGCAGTCACCGCTCTTGTCGGTGATCACGCTCCCGCCGAGTTTGCGCATCATGCGGTCAGACATGCTTCTCCTTTCGTGCACCTTCGGTGTCGATACCGGTTACGATCGCCCGTGCATTGGACGCCTCGATTGCCTTGGCAACCCGTTGCTTGAGTCCTTTGGGGGCGAGTGCGACCATGCATCCTCCGCCACCCGCACCGGTAAGCTTGGCACCAAATGCACCGGCGGTTCGGGCGGCAAGCACGAGCCTCGATAGCGCCGGGTGACCCACCCCCAGCGCATCGAGCAATGCATGGTTCATATCCATATACCGGCCCAGTTCCCGTGGATTGTCGAGGTGATGAATTGCATTCAGGCTCACCCCTTCGATTGCATCGAGCAGGTGGCCGACAATCTCGGGGTGTTTTTTTTTGAGATCGCTGACCTGCTCCACCATCTTTGAGGTATTGTGGGAGACGAGCGTGTCGCCAATCACGATCTGGAGGTTCTGCGGCGGCAGGCGCCGTCGCGAGGAGCCAGTGATCAGGACAATCCCGCCATACGATGAAACGGTGGTATCGGTGGGGCTCGCCCTGCCCTTCTGCACCTTCTTTTCGATCTCAAATGCCATATCGGCGATCTCTTCCCTTGTCTTTCCCAGCTGGAATTCATCGTTGATGGCGCAGAGCGTAGCCACCGTAATCGCTGCAGACGACCCAAGACCGGACGAACTTGGGATCTGCGAGTTTATGTACACGCTGCCACTGACTCCCATATCCATAAAGCAGTTGTGGATATAGGGGGAATTTGGGGTGTGGGGGCGTTTGCTCTGGCGCACGGTCACAAAGACGCGGGGCTTGACCGCCATCGCAATACCGGGTTTGCCGTACACCACCGCATGCTAACCAAACAAAAACACTTTGCCCGGCGCACTCCATGTTGCCAACCTATATCACCGCAATGGCTGCGTACCCCACGACCTCAGACCGGTCGCCGGTAACATCCCCACTTGTCGTGTACGTAAGGAGTCGTCCCTCGTTTGCCCCCATCGTCCGGCACGCTGCTACCATCGCAGCAATCGGGCCGTACCCGCAGGCGGAGACTTTCCGTTCTTCAATGCGCCGGTAGAATTCCCTGGTATCGAGCGACTGCAGGGGTTCGATCGCGTAGAGGTCATTCTCCCTGGCAAGTGTCTCTGATACATAATGGGAGAAATCGCTCGACGCAACGATCCGCACGTCCCTTTTCGTTGCCTTGATTGCAGAGGCTATTTTGTTGCCAAG
>JAPKXV010000032.1 GCA_026394635.1 Methanoregula sp.
GATCCGGCACAGCGGCAATCCAGTGATATCGACCTGCTCGTCCAGCCGCACAACCTCCCTGCAGCAGAGGAAGTACTCGAAAAATTGAGGTACGTGTGTTCTGCCAAAACATTTTGCATATCTCAGTACGACCACAATCATGAGACTTTTTCCCCACCGGGCAAAGGATTGCATATCGAGCTCCACTGGGTGACGGACAATGTCTTCAATCTGTTTCCGAAAGGATGGCTTGATGATGCTTTTTCACGGCGGATACCCATCAAATCGGGTGATCTCTCGTGTGATACACTCAGTCATTCCGATCATCTCATCTATCTCGCATTCCACCATGTTTTCCAGCACTGGTCGATGAGACTTGACTGGGTGTATGATATCTCCCTACTGCTGGTTCAACTCAAAACGGCTGATGAATGGAGGGCTATCAGTCAGAAATCGGTAGAGCACCATATCAGGATACCCATGGAACTCTCACTTACTGCTGCCAACCTCTGGACCGGACGTGAATTGCCTGAGGGATTTCGTGATTTTTCCAAGTGGTCTGTGCCTCATGAACGGGAGCTGCGGCTCATGAAATATTCTGCAACGCACCACAAATCTCTCTACTCGTGTGTGTACCTTATCATGCAGGGGCAACCAGGGATCCGTGAGAAACTCCGGTACGGGTGGCGTTTAATTCTCCCACCCCTACCGTGGCTCACCAAATACCGTAAATCCTCTTCAAATGCCGACATTCCTCTCGCCCACCTCCGCCGATGGTGGTTCAGCATTGTGAAGTATCGCTGAGCCGGGGATACTCTGGGAATTGTGCGATCGTTGATATCGGTCAGACAGGATCTGCACCGTATCCTCGCATGGCTGTCGGGCACTATTCATCAATGATGATCGTGGCGTATTTGTTCACGGAATGCTGCACGGGAAAAACCAGATGATCAGCAGTCTGTCCCCAGAGAGGGTTATGATAAATTTTGTCGGAAAACTACGTTAGCACGATAACCCAATTCCCCGCTGTCGGGTAAATGTCTGTAGTTACAACCTGTACGGCTCTGCCTGTACCCGGAACATCTCCGCATAATGACCATCCTGTGATGTGATCCGCGAGAAGGACGGTCGAGAACCGGTGGCTAATCAGAACAGTGGTGCGATCTTTGACCAATTCGCGGAACCGGTGGAAAATTTCCGCTTCGGCAAGGGCATCAAGCGAACTTGCCGGTTCGTCAAGGATGACAATTTCAGCGTCCCGGAAGAATGCCCGGGCGAGTGCGATCTTCTGCCATTCTCCAGTGCTTAGTTCCTGTCCCCCGGCAAAGAGTTTTCCCAACTGGGCGGAGTACGTATCCGGGAGTTTTTCGATAAATGTATCTGCCGCAGCTTCCCAGGCAGCACCCTCAACGCGTGGCGTATCAGATGGCAGACGGACATCCCCAATCCAGATATTTTCCCGTGCGCTGAGATGATACCGTACATAATCTTGGAAAATGACGGTTGTGTGTCGTCGCCACTCTTCTGGATCGGTTTTTTTCAGATCCAGCCCGTCTACAGTTATCTTTCCCTGTACCGGTTCATAAAGCCGGCACAGGAGTTTGATGAAGGTGCTTTTTCCTGCACCATTATCACCAACGAGTGCGATGATCTCTCCTTTATGCAGGGAGAGGTTCACGTTTGAGAGTGCTGGGTTGGCAGCGCCAGGGTAGGTGAACGTAACGTCCTCGAATCGAATCTCCTGTTTTATGGGTGAGGGGACAGGAACTGGATTTTTCGGGGTTGCGATCTGGGGTTTCATATCGAGAAAGGTGAAAAGGTTGCGCAGGAAGAGCTGGTCTTCATAGAGGGCGTTCATGCTGGAAAAGATGGTCTGGATGTACCCGATGCAGAGCTGGAACCCCATGAAGAACATGACAAGGTCGCCCAGCGAGATAGTGCCGTTGACCGCCATCAGTGCAATGACAGTAAAAGAACCGAAAACCGCTACTGTGATGAATCCCTGCATCAGGATCTCCCAGATCGCCCGTGAACGGGAGATTGCAAGGCGTGCCCTGCGGAGCGAGTCCTGCAGTGTGCGGTACTGTTCCCGGAACAGGGTGCC
>JAPKXV010000089.1:0-2159 GCA_026394635.1 Methanoregula sp.
TATGGGCTCTCCTCATCTCAGCCCAGCTCTTCCTCATTGCGGGCGAACTGGCCTTTACCTCCTACGTCAGCGTGTACGGGTCCATGAACATGCTTGGGCACCTCTTCAAGTTTGTTGCGTTCTACCTGTTCTACCGGGCGATTGTCGTTGTCGGCTTGAAACGTCCCTATGACCTCCTCTTCCGCGAACTGAAGCAGAAGGAAGCAGCACTCATAAAGAGTGAACACCTGCTCAATGAAATGGGAAGGACCGCTCACATCGGGGGCTGGGAATTCGACACGGAAACCTTAACGCAGGTCTGGACAGATGAGGTATACCGGATCCACGACGTTGACAGGAATTATAAGCCATCGGTCAGCGATGGGATCGGGTTTTATGCCCCCACGTCACGACCCAACATAGAGAATGCCGTGAAACGAGCCATAGAATTCGGCGAACCGTTCGATCTCGAACTGGAGGTGGTCACGGCGAAAGGGAACCACCGCCTGGTGCATGCGATCGGAAAAGCATACCAGGAGAACGGGAAAACGAAGAAAGTATCAGGGACATTCCAGGATATCACCGAACGGAAACAGTCCGAAGAAGCCCTGCAGGATAGTGAGTCATTCAACCGGGGTCTGGTAGAAAACCTCCCCGATTATATTGTTGTGTATGGACAGGACGGAACGATCCTCTATACGAACCCGGCCACAGAAAGGGCTCTCGGGAATAATGACGAGAAACTGGTAGGTAAGTCAGTACTCTCATTCGTCGCAGATGAGGACCGCGCTACGGTGATCACCCATATAGCCACCCGCGAAAAGGGGGGCACCGTCCCACCGTATGAAATTGATATCGGCATACCGGGCGGACTCCGGATATCGGTACTCGTGAAAGCTACCCCGGTCCAGTACCAGAACAACCCCGCGACACTCCTCCTCCTCACTGATATCACCGAGCATAACCTGCTCGAACAGGAGATGCAGTACCATGAGCAGGAACTCCGGCAGTTCTCAACAGCCCTCTCGATAGCAAACAAGAAACTTACACTCCTCTCCGGCATCACCCGGCACGATATCAACAACCAGCTGACGGTGCTGATAGGGTACCTCGAACTCCTGGAAATGGAGCAGCCCGATGCTTCGTTCAGTACCTATTTTTCCAAGATTACCAACGCTGCTGAACGGATACAGGCANNNATACAGGCAATGATCCAGTTTACCAAAACCTATGAAGGTATCGGCGTCAACGCCCCGGTATGGCAGGATACCCGCACACTTGTAGACACTGCGGCCACAGATGTAACATTAGGCGATATCAGGCTGGTAAATGATATCCCTGCTGGCACGACGGTGTTCGCAGACCAGCTGATTGTCAAGGTATTTTTCAACCTGATGGACAACGCGGTTAGATACGGGGGAAAGATAACGTTCATCCGGTTCTCGGTGGAGGGACGTGGAAGTGATGAGCTTATCGTGTGCGAGGACGATGGCAACGGGATCTCTGCCGGGGAGAAGGAGAAGATCTTCGACCGTGGTTTTGGGAAAAATACCGGTCTCGGGTTGTTCCTGTCCCGCGAGATCCTCGGAATTTCCGGGATTTCGATCACCGAGACTGGCGAACCGGGTAAAGGAGCACGTTTTGAGATCCTCGTACCTGGTGGTGGGTGGCGCCTGGCCGGTGAAGGGGGTTGAACCGTGGACGAGGGGGTCCATTTGGATGTTTATCAAGGGCGACCGGTCAGCTGCACGGGTGAGGAATATGGGTGCCCGCATGTCTGACAGCGATTGGCCACAGGGTCCATCGATTGCACACATCTCCTGATTGTCCCGGGCGGAAGCAGAAAGGGATCCGGGGGATCAATCGAAACCCTATCGATCAACGCCGGTTGTGGATCAGGTATAAAAGCGAGGGAGTGATATTAGGCTATGGAGACGGTAACACCACAATGACTTCCGCACTATCAATCAATGGAGAGCCGCTGGTGATACTCCTTGTGGAAGATAACGAGGACCATGCGGAACTGATAAAACGGAGCCTTGCCCAGAACCGGGTAGCAAACACCATCATCTGGGTCGATGACGGGGAAAAAGCCATGCACTATCTTTTGCGGGAAGGAAACTACCAGGACCCAAAAAATAGTCCCTCGCCGAACATAGTCCTGCTAGACCTCCGGCTCC
>JAPKXV010000089.1:2170-2807 GCA_026394635.1 Methanoregula sp.
CCGGCTCCCGCGGGTAGACGGGCTTGAAGTGCTCGGGCGTATCAAGGCAAACCCAAAACTGCAGAGGATACCCGTCGTGATCCTGACCAGTTCCGCAGCAGAGACTGATATCGCAAAGGCGTATGAATTCCATGCGAACAGTTACATTGTAAAGCCCGTGGACTTCTTAAAATTCACCCATCTGATGGATGACCTCGGGTTCTACTGGCTGGGCTGGAACCAGCACCCCATTCCTGGCGGACTCAATCCGAACGGTTGAAATGAACGAGGGGAATTCTTTGAATGGTCCGAAACGTGCCAATCACCACCCTGCGAAAATACTGGTCCTCGAGGACGATGACGCACATATAGAACTGATCCGGAGGGGCTTTTCCGGATGCCGCGACACGGTGACGCTGGCCGTGGCAATGACGGTCGGGGCCGCAAAAGAAGAGATTTTAAAAGACCCTCCCGACATTATCCTCGCTGACTGGCTGCTTCCTGACGGGAGAGGGGCAGATCTCATCATTTCTGAACTGGGGGTCCCGAAGATCCCGGTCGTCATCATGACCAGTCACGGGAGTGAGCAGATCGCGGTCGACGTGATGAAATCCGGTGCAATCGACTATGTGGTGAAATCAGAGTCCTCCTTTGCCGA
>JAPKXV010000089.1:2869-5490 GCA_026394635.1 Methanoregula sp.
GGCAGAGAAGGCACTCTATGAAAACCAGGAGGAACTCGAACTCGCCCTCCATGCGGCCCGGGCCGGGGTCTGGTCGTACGATATTGAACACGAGGTGATCCACTGGTCAAAGGAATATGCAGCCCTCCTGGGCCACGGGACCGATACGAATTGTCCGGACTATGAAGCCTGGGTCTCGTGTATTCATCCGGATGACCGGGACCTGGTCCATCGGCTCATCCCAAAAAATACCGGACCATACGAGCGGGATATAGACCTGGAATACCGGATTGTCCTCCCTGATGGCAGCACCCGGTGGATGAATGACCGGGGCCGGGTGCTTTTTGGTCCTTCGGGAACACCGTTACGGGTACTCGGTATCAGCGTGGATATTACCGCTCGTAAACTGGTGGAACTGGCGTTACAACAGGAACAGGAGCAGTACAAAAACCTGGTCACCAATATCAACGATGTGATATTCACGACCGATATCCACGGTATTCTTACCTATGTGAGCCCGGTTATTGGACGGGTATTCGGGATATCCCCCACAGATGCGGTCGGCCGGCACTTTTCCGACTTTATCCACCCGGAAGACCGGGATGTGGTCAGAGCGATGTTTTCGGGGACACCAGATGAAACATTACAAGACGTAGAGACCCGGGTCCTGTTACAATCAGGTGGTGTTAAACACATCAGGATTTCCGTCCGGCTTGTGAGTACCAACGGGAACGTGACCGGGGTTACCGGCATGATCACCGACCTTACTGAACGGCGACAACTGGAGGAATTAAAAGTCCGGGCCTTTAAACAGATCGAGCAGAACCTCGAGCAGCTGGCAGCGTTAAATGACCAGATCAGGAACCCGCTCTCGGTCATCGTCCTGCTTGCAGGGATTACCGGTGGCCGCGAAGGTCAGAAAATCATAGACCAGGCGATGGAAATCGACGCCCTTGTGAAGAAACTTGACCAGGGATGGGCAGAATCCGCAAAAGTCCGGGAATTCTTAAAAAAGCATTACCAGATCTCCGGGGGGTAGAACGTTGACCACGATTCTCTGTGTTGATGACAATGCGGACCTCGTCGAATTACTGTCGAATCTCCTCAACATGGTGGGGTACGATACCAGGACGGCATCCGGTGGTGAGGAATGTCTCCGATTGCTCAATGATGAAGAATTTCATCCGGACCTAATCCTGCTCGATATCATGATGGAGCCGATGGACGGGTGGGAAACACTCCGGCATATCCGGGCCCTGCCGGGAAGACGAAACATTCCCGTGGTGATGCTGACCGGAAAACATCCGACGATGAGTGAAGCGGAAACATACGGGCCGTTGATTGATGATTACCTGATGAAACCCTACCATCCTCACCAGATCAAGGAAGATATCACGCAGGTCCTTGCACGTGTGGACCACGTACATGAAGTTATTGCAAGGGCCCGGGCGCATGATGTCGAAGAGGAGGTCATAGCGGACTATGCACGGCTTGCGTCAACGGTTGAGGTATTGAAGAAATTTAAAACAATCCTCGGCACGATTGAGCCCTTTAACGATGAACTCCTGCATAAGACAGAAGGACGCTTCACCGGGATCAAAGGACAATTAGTACGCGCCGGGGTTGCGTTGTGAACGGAAACCTGCGGGTCCCTGGCAGCAGGGGCAGACCATCTCGTTGCGGGTGAACAGGTATGGAACACTCACCTTCGATTGATGCAGGGGTGTCCCGGCGGGACGATAAGACCCATACTCACTCGTCGGTGCTCCATTCCCTCCTCATTGTTGAGGATGAGGAATCACATATCGAACTGATACAGCGTGCCTTCGATGCACAACCTGACTGTGTCAATCTTACGTTTGCGAGGTCGTTAAAGGGAGCGAAGGAGATGATCCTGGCACATCCGCCGGACCTGGTCATCGCAGACTGGCAGCTCCCGGATGGCAAAGGGGTAGAGCTGATTACTCATGCCGCGGGGGTACACCCGGTCCCTGTCCTGATGATGACGAGCCACGGGAATGAGATCCTCGCCGTTGAGATGATGAAGGCCGGGGCCATTGATTACCTCGTCAAATCGACTTCGACATTCATGAGCATGCCACATATCGCAAGGAATGCATGGCTCGAATGGAATACAGAAAAAACCCGTAAACGGATGGCTGCAGCCCTCGACGAAAGTGAATTAAAATACCGTGAAATATTCAACAATGTCAATGACGCGATCGAAGTCCATGAACTATCTGAGTCCGGGCTGCCTGGAAAATTTATTGAAGCGAACGATGTTGCCTGCCGGATGCTTCAGTATTCAATCGAAGAATTTACCACCCTCGTCCCGCGTGATATCAGTTGCGAATATCACAGCCGGCCTGTATCGGAGATCATGGCGGAATTGTTCACGAAAGGACATTCGACATTTGAGACCGGGCAGGCCAGGAAAGACGGGACAATGGTACCTGTTGAGATCAATGCCCACCTTGTGGTGCTCCAGGGCAGGCGGGTCATACTCTCCGTAGTGAGGGACATCAGCGAGAGGAAAAGAGTCGAAGAAGAGCAAAATAAACAGCAATCCCTCTTAAAGGGGATACTGGAGAGTAACGACTCGTCGATTTTTTCACTGGACCGGACCTACCGCTATACCAGTT
>JAPKXV010000089.1:5498-11375 GCA_026394635.1 Methanoregula sp.
GGTCTTGGCAGGAGTATATTTAGTTACCAGTCTGTCCAGGAAGACCAGAGCCGGGCAAAGCAGAATATTGACCGGGCCCTTTCCGGCGAACAATTCACTGATGAGGCGTATTCCGGGGAGGGAGATTCACGGCGCTTTTTCCAGGTGACCCATAACCCGGTCAAAAACCTGGACAATTCGGTTATCGGGGTCGCCGTTTTTGCCCGGGATAGTACCAGCCAAAAAAATGCCGAAAATGAACTGAGGCAGAGTGCAGAAAAATACCAGACCTTAATCGAGAGTGCCAATGAAGGGATAATTGTTATACAGGACGGAAAAATTCCCTATGCCAACCCGAAAGCGCTGGAGATTATCGGCTATCTCCCGGAGTACCTTGCAGAGAAAAGTTTCGTTGAATTCGTTCATCCGGATGACCGCAGCCAGACATTCGAACGTCACCAAAAACGTATCAGGGGTGATAATTTCGATTCAGTTGCCGTACTCAGAATTTTTGACAGCGTGGGGGACCTCCACTGGTTAGAGGCCAATGCAGTCCTCATCCAGTGGAACAAAAGACCGGCAACCCTGAATTTTATCACTGATATTTCGAAAAGGAAGAAGGTCGAGGAAGCGCTCCGCGAGAGTGAGGAGAAGTACCGGGGTGTGATAGAACATATCCAGGACGTCTTCTATCGTACGGACCATTCAGGGATGATCATCATGGCAAGCCCCAGTATTGCATCAGTCTTTGGGTATGATTCCATCGATGAATGCCTCAACCAACCGGCTACCATGCTATACCGTGACCCGGAACAAAGGAACGAGTTCCTGCGGGAGATAGAGAAGGAAGGGTTCGTTAAGAATTATCCCGTGGAACTGAAGAAAAAAGATTCAACGCCGCTGACAGTTTCTGCTTCAAGCCATTATTACCATGATAATTCCGGGAATATACTCGGGGTTGAAGGGATACTCAGGGATATCACCGCTCAAACAGCGGCAGAAGCTTCACTGCGGGATTCACTGGCTGAGAAGGAAGTCCTCTTAAAAGAGATCCACCACCGGGTGAAAAACAACCTGCAGATCGTGTCCGGCCTGATGTATCTCCAGTCGAAGCTTGCGAAAGACCCCCAGACAAAGGAAATACTGTCCTCGTGCAGGAACCGGATTACATCGATGGCACTCCTGCATGAGAACCTCTTCCAGGTCTCAAATTTTTCTTCGGTATCAATGGGACCCTATATCCATAATCTCGTCAAATACCTTGTAGATTCATACGATACAGCAGAATCCCTGGCATTCGAGGTGGATATTTCTGACAACGTCAACCTTGATATTGACACGGGCATCGCCATCGGGATGATTGTCACCGAACTTGCCACCAATTCAATAAAATATGCGTTCCCGCCGGGTGAGGCAGGCAGGGTGGAAATTTCACTTCACCCCCTCGGGGAGGGGATGCTGCTTACGGTCCGGGATGATGGATCAGGTCTTCCGAAAGGGTATGACCTGACCTCGGGGCCGGGACTTGGGATGAAACTCGTCACTAACCTTGTCCGCCAGATCCACGGGACATTTGAGGTAACAAGCGCGAAGGGTACTACAATCAGTATTGCCTTTACATTTGGCATCGTCCCGGGAAAAGGACCGGTCCTGCCAGATCATGCCACCTGATCCGACCAGTGACTGCTGGTCTGCAGGGAATACATTCAGGGAGTTCGGAATGGAGAAAAATATCCTTATTGTAGAAGACCAGGCGATAGTCGCGATGACGATCGAGACCCAGCTTGTGGAGCTTGGATACAAGGTTGCAGGGGTGGCCGCTACCGGGGAGGCCGCAATACAACTGGCCCGCGAGAAAAAACCGGACCTTGTCCTGATGGACATCAACCTGGAAGGGGAGATGGATGGGATCACCGCTGCGGAGCATATCGGGTTGTTTCTCGACTCCCCGATTATTTACCTGACTGCATATTCTGATGCGGAGACGATCAGGCGTGCGGGCCTGACAAGCCCGTTCACGTACCTGACAAAACCTTATAAAATGCGTGACCTCCATTCGAATATTGAAATGGCGCTGTATAAAAAGAAATTAGGTTCAAAAAAGGACCTCCGCGAACAGCGTTTACAGACGATGTTAAAGATGGTCTCTGATCCCCTGATTGCTACGGATGAAACGGGAGCCATTATTTTTATCAACGACCCGGCAGCGGACCTCCTGGGCATTCATCCCTCCGATGCGCTCGAACAACCTCTCGAAGTCGTATTCCGGATGAAAGAGCAGGCCGATAACCCGTTATTTACAAAGGGTGACTCTGGTGGTCCGGACGTTCCAGGGCTCCTCGGTTTCCCGTTCCAGTGTACCCTTATCAGCAAAGGGTCCCATGAAATACCCCTCCTTGCAGACCTGGAAAAAAATATAACGATAATTCTGGATGCGATCGGGCACCCGGTCGTGATAATTGATCCGGAACTCCGCATTGAGGAATATAACCTTGCATTCTCAGACTGGTGCAGGGAGATCGGAATAACGACGGACCTTGATTACAAAAGTATCAGGTCCATCGCCGGCCTGCTCCGGACGATACGGCCGGCTCAACTCACCCAGGTACTGGAGACCAGTACACCTGCAATTTTTGAAGAACAGATTGTGATGGGAAAAGAAACCCTGGTATTCGAAGTCCGCTTCGTACCCCTGGAAGAGAAAGGAAAAATTAACCATATCCTTATTACCATCCGGGACATTACGGCAGAACAGAGACTGCAACGAGCCGCGATGGTCCCGATGAGTGAAAACCGGAAGCTTATCGAGAACATCATCAGGCACTTCTCCGATATCCTCGGGAGTCTTATCGAAATCCGGTCACTCTCATCAATGGAAGACCCGAGTGTTGAAAAAGACTGGGTTTCCGAGCAGATTGTCCGGTACATCGAAAAAGCGGAGAAAACGTCATCCGAACTCTATGAAATTTTCTTAAATGAATTATCAGGGAAACATTCGTTCCAGCAGGTCTATGACCAGAAGAAAAAACAGATTGAACGTGAACATGAGTACGTGTTGAAACCGCGGAAATAAATTCGTAAACTCTTTACCGTGGACTCCATGTGGGGAGTGGATGCACGGTTCGGGATGACCATGCCGGGATGGATGTACCGATAACTATTCCGGGGTAATAATTGCTTTGATCCCCTTATGCCCCGGTTGCGACGGTTAAGAAGATGGAAGTCCGGTAGCAAACCCGAAAACCACTTCAGGCGGACCCATAGCACGTTCATACGTATGTAATCCCCTGATAGTCCCATCGAAAATACGCGGATGGGCGGTATTTGGAAAAATTTATCCCCAAATGCCCTCCTGCCTGGTAACGGTTCGGTGAAAACTTCAGGCCGCCACCACCAATTTGAACGTTTTTTCCAATATTCGCAACCGGGGATGTAATAGACTGACTATACTGGCTGCTCGAGCTTGTTGATCCTGGAAATTAATCAATCGGCCTTCCATGGAATTCAAGGTACGTAGGGCGGCTCATCTGGAAGATTACCATGATCATCCCCTTCATGGTCGCATCAGGATCTACCATCGGACTTACATTACCGATCACCAGAACTTTGGTTTTATCGAATCGAATGAGAGATGAATTCGGGGGGAGCCAGCAGATTTTCTTTTCTTGTTTGACCCGTTCAAAGGCATTTTCGAGGGGTACTCCACTATCATTGACAATCGTGACAATCTCCCGGAAATGCGTATTATCGTTCACCGGGGCATTCCATTTAATCAGCGACCGGGCACTTTCATTCACGTAGGTGATAATCCCCTCCATGTTGGTAGCGATGATCCCCCCAAAAAACTGGTCGAAAAGCAATTTATACAGTGCATCGCGTGTTTTTAGTTTGTTGATGAAGCGGTACTTATCGAGGGCCAGCCGGATGGCGATCCTGAGGTCATCGTCAGTAATCGGTTTTACCACGTATTCAGCACCGCTGATGGTGTTTACCCGTCTGACAGTCTCATCATCCCGGTTGCCGGAGACAAATACGATGGGGAGGTTATATTGCGATTGAATCCGGAATGCCGTCTCAATACCGTCAATCTTTCCGCTGAGGTTAATATCCATCAATACTATGTTCGGGAGCGATTCCCCAATTTGGGAGAGCACTTCCTCGCCGGACCCGAATTGCGATATAACCGAATAACCAAGCTTCTTAACTCGCTGAACCAGGATATTCTGGACGACTTTATCGTCTTCGACAATAGTGACCTTCAATGGACTCGTCATTCTAACCTCCGGATGTTTGTTGATACATTAGATTCACAAGCCGACTATTAAGGATCATTCCCAATCCCTTTAATGTAACGTGGATCTCCCGTGGCAGGGAATAGTCCGGGAACGATTGTTCCAATCAAAATCCATTTCGGAAATTTTTCATTCATGTTCCCTCACCATACCGATACATTTATCGTTGCATGCGAGTTTCACTTATCCGGTGAAACCATGTTGGTTTCGATCACCGGGTACTACGTTTGGAAAAAAACGAATGTATTGTGAGATGATCTGAAACTGGAAAAACCGATGATAGGTAATAAAATCCTTAAAACTAATAAAGAGTGGAGTATTATGACCGGAAGAAAGTATAAATTTTCATGGGACCTCCTTGGAAACCTCGATGAGGGGAGACCAAACATGAAAAATACGATTAGGCTTGAAGTATATCGCCTGATGCAGTATACATTCAGGGATATCATTGAAACCGATTTTGGAACAGAGAAAGCAGATGAAATATTTTACCGGGCAGGATTCAATGCGGGGAAAGAATTTTATCAGCACATTATCGGAGTAGGGCTTGATTTCAACGGTCTCGTCAAAAAATTGCAGACGTCGCTTCGTGACCTGGGTATCGGCATCTTCAGGGTCGAAAAAGCTGATATCGAACATGATTCATTTATATTCACTCTGTCAGAAGATATTGATTGTTCCGGCCTCCCTGTCCTTGATTATTCAGTTTGTACGTATGACGAAGGTTTCATTGCCGGGATCATGGAATCTTATACCGGGAAGAAATTTTCCGCAAAGGAAATCGACTGCTGGTGTACAGGGGACCGTACCTGCAGATTCACCGTTGATGCGTTAACGTCATTGTAATTATTGGATTTGATTTTCATTGCCAGAACTATTGAAAGCGAAGAATGAATTACGGTCAGATGAGGACAGGATACATGCAATACTCATCCGTATTCGTGATGTTATTAAGAAGGGTTCTCCCACAAGCCCACATCCTGAGCTCAATGTCGAGACTAATGCGGTACTCCTCGAGATAATTTCAGACCTCACCGCATTACAACAGTTTTCTCATTCTCTTGCATCCGGGAACCTTTCGGAAAACCTGCATGTCACCGGTTATATAGCCGGGAACTTAAAGGCCCTTCAGGCTGACCTGCTCCACCTTACATGGCAGGTGAAAACCATTGCTGCTGGCGACCTCTCGCAGCAGGTCGATTTCATGGGGGAGTTCTCGGATTCTTTCAATCACATGGTAGAAAGCTTACAGGCTGCCAGGGATGCGACCGCTGCTCATGAACGGGAACTATCGGTGGCAAACAAACACCTTTCAAACGAGGTCCTACAAAGAGAACGGGCTGAAATAGAGACCCGGAAAGCCAAAGAGGAAGCGGAGCATGCCAACGCGGCCAAGAGTTCGTTTCTTGCAACGATGAGCCACGAGATCCGGACACCGATGAACGGTATCATGGGAATGACCGGCCTGTTGCTGGATACGAAACTCACTCCGGACCAGAGGGAATATGCAGAAACGATCCAGATGAGCAGCGATGCGCTTTTATCGATTATCAACGACATCCTCGACTTCTCAAAGATCGAAGCGGGAAAATTTTGTCTCGAGACC
>JAPKXV010000213.1 GCA_026394635.1 Methanoregula sp.
ATCAAACTGTGAGCGCTCTTCATGGCACACGAGATCAATCCCTGGTCGAACAACCAGACCATCGATGTTGAAAAACTCTTCTCTGAGTTTGGCATCGAACCTATTACCCCCGCACTCGCTGACCTCCCGCACATCCCGTATTTCATGCGCCGGGGTATCGTCGTTGGTCACCGGGATTACCGGCAGATCGCATCTGCCATAAAAAACCAGACACCGTTTCACATCCTGACCGGTTTTATGCCGAGCGGGCATCCCCACCTCGGTCACCTGATGGTGATGAAGGAAGTTGTCTGGCATGTACAGCAGGGGGGCAACGGGTACGTGACGATCGCTGACCGCGAGGCACACGCAGTCCGCGGGACTTCGTGGGAGAAGTGCCGGGAGTTCGGGAAGGAGTATCTCGCGTGCCTGTACGCGCTGGGATTTGAAGGGACGACGTACTACCAGAGCAGGAACGAACGGCTCAAAGACCTTGCGTTTGAAGCGGCAACAAAAGTCAACTTCTCCGAGCTCTCCGCTATCTACGGTTTTTCACCGGAGACCGACCTTGCCCATGCAGAGAGCGTCATCACGCAGGTCGCGGATATCCTCTACCCGCAGGTCGACCGTGCGCCGGCACCGACGCTCGTGCCCGTGGGGATCGACCAGGACCCCCACATCCGCCTGACCCGGGGGGTTGCCCACAAGATGCGGATGTTTACCGTCGAGGAACGGGAGGGGTACGTGAGCGTGAGGTCCAAGAACGCACCCGAAGCAGCGCTTGCTGCAGTGCACAAAGCCTTTGCCGGTTCGAAAAAATACGAAGGGCATGTGGATATCAGGGGAATGGCGTGCGCCGACGTGAGCCGGAAGGTCCGGGAGATCGAGCTCGCTCACGGGGGATTTGGCTTTTTCACCCCTTCATCCACGTACCACATCTTCATGCCGGGGCTTACCGGGGGAAAGATGTCCAGCAGTATCCCCGAGAGCATCATCGGGTTCTTTGAACCGGAGGCAACCGTAAAAAAGAAGGTGATGAGTGGGATCACCGGCGGGAGGATGACGCTCGAGGAGCAGAAGCGTCTCGGAGGCGAACCGGATAAGTGCTCGCTCTACCTCCTCAACCTTTTCCACATGGTGACCGATGACTCTGAACTTTCCCGGATACGGCAGAAGTGCATGCAGGGGGAGATCACCTGCGGCCAGTGCAAGAAGGAGACCGCAGAACGGGTTGTTGTATTTTTAAAGGATTTCCGTGAGAAGATGGATACCGCTGCAGACAGGATCGGGGCGTGAGAATCATGGAACTGACGCAGAATGAAAAAAGGCTGCTTGCCGCACTCGTACAGGAAAAGACCGGGGATGCACACAACCTTGCCGCAGAGATCAGGACAACGCCGGAGGCGCTGATCCAGTGGGCGCACCTTGCAGCTGACAAGGGGCTTGTGCAGGTCGAACGGAAAGTAAAGAAGGAATTTCTCTATACTGATGAAGGAAAAGAATATCTCCGGTCCGGCCTGCCCGAGACCCGGCTTCTCAATCGTATTAAAGGGAGTGCCGATCTATCATCTCTTCAGGCAGATCCAGCATTTAAGATCGGGTTTGGGCAGCTTCGCAAAAAAGGACTGGTGAGCGTAAAGGACGGGGTTGTCTTTCGGGTTGCCGGTGCTTCCACCGCTGATGACGAATCGGCATTAAAAGATCCCCTCTCCGGCGGGCCACGGGTAAAAGACCTGCTCAGGCGCGGAATAGTACAGGAAACAGAGTCCGTCAGGCACTCCATAACAATTACATCCCAAGGTGCCGCCCTTGTTGCAAAGGGCCTTGACCTGCGCAAGGAGATCGGGACGCTCGCCCGGGACCAGATCGTTTCCGGCTCCTGGAAGGACGCAAACCTCCGCCGGTACGATATCACAAAACTCCCCCGGCGTATCTACCCGGGCAAGACCCACCCGTACCAGCGGCTCATCGAAGAGATGCGCCAGATCCTCCTGGAGATGGGATTTACCGAGATCTACGGCGAGATTGTCCAGAGTTCGTTCTGGAACTTTGACGCACTCTTCCAGCCGCAGGACCATCCTGCCCGCGAGATGCAGGACACCTTTTATCTGAAAGAATCGGCTTC
>JAPKXV010000114.1 GCA_026394635.1 Methanoregula sp.
CCCACCCCTTCCCCACGTGGAGCCGTTTCTTCGATAACGGGCCCGGTGGCATCTGGGAGGTGGAACGGGGGGTACCGCTTGCTGCGGTATTCTTCCTCTCCCAGTCTCCGGAAGACCACGCAGAGCCGCTGAATGCCGGTGAAGCAGCTGCGTACCTGATGGAATCCGTTCACCAGATCATGGGCGCACCAGCACGGACGGGATGTACACAGGGAGAGTCAGAATCACTCTGCGAAATGGAACTTGCCGCGGTGAGTGCACTGGTTGAGGTGATTCCTGCCTGCATCCTGCACATCAGCCTGACCGGAAGGTTCTGGGATGAGATCGATACCGTTCTCGACCAGCGGACGGGAGCCATTCGTGCCGAGAGAAAGGAGAAAACCTCTCCCCTTGCAAAACAATTTCATCAGGATGGGTTTTACAATCCCCAACCCGATATGTTCGGCGCCGGACATATCCCGATTGTGTATTCCGGGTCTAGCATGAACCCAACGCTTAAGGCACCCGATCTGCTGGATGTCGTCCCCTACCTTGGAGAGAAGCCTCGTGTCGGCGACATCATCTGCTTTACCCCGCCCGGCGGTGAAAAGAATATCGTCCACAGGATAATCCGGATTACCGGTTCCGGCATATGGACACAGGGAGATAATAATTTCTTAGCAGATCCAGCCCTTGTACAAGCTGATCATATCCTTGGCAGAGTTATCGGCGCAACGCGGGGAAATCACCAGAGGAAAATTGCCTGTGGGACTCTCGGACGGTTCACCCACCGGAGAATGTGTATCCGCAAGTCTGCTCTTAATACAATATTTAAGATTATCCAACTCGCAAAACCGGCTCTTGTCCTCACCCGGGCAATCTCTCAACTTCTACCCGGCAGATGGAAGCCCCGCATCGTACTCTTCTCTTCCCGGAATACCCGGATAATGCGGTTGTTCTTTGGGGCATCTGTCACCGGGGAATTCAATACAATACGGGGTATATGGACAATCCGGTTCCCGTTCCGGCTGCTGGTCAATGAAACTGCCCTTCCTGTTGTTGAACGACCTGAACCGGTGCACCCTCAGGACAGTGCCCGCTAATCGTGTTAAATTCAAACCGACAGCCAGAGGTACCGGCTTCAAAATATGTTGGAACTATAGCGGGGCGTTCCCTTGTTATGTGAGAGCAAGGGAAAAATGCCCGATTCCTGCCTTTACCGACGCCGTTCCCGGAAATAAATATAGATGCCCAGCAGGATAAACCCGCCAGCCATAACAATTATCATGGAATTTTTGATCAGGACATTCAGCGGAAAACGGTCAGTAACCGGGACATTGAAACTGGGATTTAATTCCACCGCACGGTCATAACAGGACCCGGATTCCATGAACCTTCCCATACGGTCAAGAATTTTTCCCTTTTCATACCACATCCGGGCGTTCCCCGGATTGAGCACAAGTGCAGTATCGATCTTCTCAAGAGCCTGCGGGTAGTTCTTGACCTGAGAAAGAATCAACGCTTGAGTAAAGAAAATTTGTGAATTATCAGGAGCCAGCTGGTATGCAGACGCAAATGAGACATCTCCGCAGACATTGTCCCCGGCGTAGTAGCACGAAATACCTTTTTGCATCAGGCTGTTCACATCATCAAGAGCTGTTGCAGGAGATCCGATACCCACGGCTGCAAACAGTAAAAACCCTGCCAGTATGAAGAGTAACGGACATCCTTTCACAGAGATTGGGAACCTTTGACGGGAGCGAATGGTATCAAACTCAAGTACTTAGCTAATTTTTCCTCCGTATAAATATAATCGACAGCAAACCGGGAAAAGAGCGAAGAGTCCGAAAAGATCTGCGTTGATTCTACAATCAGACGCAACTGGCTGACGTGATAGGTAAGACAACTATGGGAGAGGTTCACGTTCTGTTATGAGGATGCCCACGGGTATCCACCTTACTTCACATGAAGTTCTTCAACAGGGTTGTTGCCAACCGTGACGGGACGGATTAGAGGTACTCACAAGGCAAATGGGTTTGGGGGTACCTGTGTCTTGAACTATAATCTTCCACATGAAACGGTAACCTGTGTCTTGAACCTTTCCAGGACGGTAATTTAATACTATCTCTCTTTGATTCATTGCCCTGTTCCTCTTTGTTTCCAATATCACTGTTGGATACAGCGCATCTTCACTTTTTACAGCACTTCGTGTACACTCCCCTGCACCGCGCATCCTGGGAATGGTTCAGTCAATGCGGTGTTCAGCATCATGCCGTGATATATTTTACCGTGACTTGATCGTAACCCAGAGATGGAGATCCCGGTAACTCTGGCTGATCCGGTCCATGCCTTGTACCTGTTCGGCAGGAACGGTGCTATTGAAGAGGAGGAACTCGATACGGTTGTATCCGGTTGTCGTTGGCGCAAAGGAATACGGGGAGATGACCGTCTGGTTATGTGCAACCGGAACCGTAAACCGGCTGATGGAGGTCATCGCGTTCACGGTTGAAGTATTGTCAGTTTCGTTAAAGGTCATCTGCACAAAATAGGTCTCGACGGTATAGGTGATGTCGCGGTACTCGTGGTTGCCGATGCCGATGTAGAGGGAACTGTTCTGCCCGGTGAAGAGCTGGGTGGGATAG